>CAZOMH010001008.1:0-1500 GCA_964580415.1 uncultured Nitrospirales bacterium | reverse complement strand
TGGCGCCGAGGCGCATGCTGTTCTGCATGGCCTTTTTCATGGCGCGGCGGAACGACACGCGCTTCTCGAGATCGAGCGCCAGCCGCTCGGCGACCAGCTGCGAGCACAGGTCCGGCATCACCACTTCGCGGATGTCCAGCATCACTTCCTGGCCGGTCAGCATTTCAAGCTCCTTTCGGAGCTCCTCGACACGGTCGCCCTTCTGTCCGATCACCAGGCCGGGACGCCCGGCAAACACGATCACCTTGGTCTTGCGACCGGCGCGCTCAATGTCAATTTTCGCGACATCCGCACGGCCCTCGCCGACGTTCTTGTCAAGGCGGCGCTTCAGGTAGCGGCGGATTTCCAAGTCCTTGTGCAGCAGTTCCACATAGTCGCGCTTTGCATACCACCGGGACGACCAGTTCTGGATGACGCCCAGCCGGAATCCAAAGGGATGAACCTTCTGACCCATTTCTTTCTCCTTACTTGTCCGTAATCACGAGTTCAACGTGGCTGCTGCGGTGGCGCGTCTTGCCGGCGCGGCCGCGGGGCATCGACTGGAAGCGGTACAGGGTGCGCCCCTCGTTCACCGTAATCCAGCTGACGACCATGTCGTCCGTGTCTATGCGCTGCCGCTTCTCGCGCGCCTCGTGCTCCGCGTTGGCCACGGCCGAATCCAGAAGTTTCCGGATGGGCTCGGCCGAACCCTTGACGCAGAACTGCAGGATGTCCCGGGCAGCGGCGACCCGCTTGCCGCGGATCAAACCCGCAACCAGGCGCGCCTTGCGCGGCGCGATCTGCATGTTCTTTAACTTCGCTATTGCCGTAGGCATCCCTTGGACTCCTGTCACTTGCCGCCCGCGTGACCCTTGAAGGTCCGCGTCGGCGCGAATTCACCCAGCTTGTGCCCGACCATGTTCTCCGTGACAAACACGGCAATGAACGTCTTGCCGTTGTGAACGGAGATCGTCAGGCCCACCATGTCGGGCACGACGGTCGAGCGCCGCGACCACGTCTTGACAACGCGCCGGTCACCTGTGCTCTGCTGCCGGAGAACCTTCTCCAGCAGAGAACCCTCGATGAAATAGCCTTTCTTTAGCGAGCGGGCCACTTCTTACTCTCCTTGTCTTCCGCGCGGTGCGCGGACTCAGGCATTCCGCCTACGGATGATGTACTGGTTCGTCCGGTTGTTTTTCTTGCGCGTCTTGTAACCCTTGGTCGGCTTGCCCCACGGGGTCACCGGGTGGCGTCCGCCCGAGGTGCGGCCTTCGCCGCCGCCGTGCGGGTGGTCCACCGGGTTCATCACCACGCCGCGCACCTTGGGCCGGCGGCCCATCCAGCGCGTGCGCCCGGCCTTGCCAATATTGATGTTCTGGTGCTCTTCATTGCCCACGACACCGATGGTCGCGCGGCATTCGCTCAAGACGCGCCGCATCTCGCCCGAGGGCAGGCGCAGCACGACATAGCGGCCTTCCTTGGCCAGCAACTGGCACCCGTTGCCCGCAGACCGGGCAATCT
>CAZOMH010001007.1:0-1502 GCA_964580415.1 uncultured Nitrospirales bacterium | reverse complement strand
CGGCGTGCACGGCCTTGCCGCACTTGTCACAAATCAGGAAAATGCAGTCGTGACGGCACCCCGGATGGACGTTGGCGAGATAGGCGTTCGCGCTTTCAATCCGGTTCGCCAGATTCGTCCGCACAAACAGGTCCAGAATGCGATAGACGCTGTTGGCCGCCACCCGCTTCCCGCGCGCAGACGACAGGTCTTCGGCAATATCGTAGGCCGAGGCAGGACGCGCGGCTTCAGCCAGTGCGCGAAACACATCGGCGCGCATATCCGTCCACTGTTCCCCCGCGTCGGTAAGAGCAGCGCGGGCCGCGTCGATCAGGCCGTCGCCGGAAACTTCGTGATGATGATGGTGCCCAGACATACGCTTAACATAAGCATGGCAGGCGGCGGGGGCAATCAGCCGCGCACGAACGCTGCACGATAGAGCGCCGGAAACGCCGTTTTGAGCGCGGCAACCTTGGGTGCATCCCAGCGCAGGATGTAGCCATTCTGCGGGTTTCGCACCATAAAGTCCTGATGCTCGGCCTCGGCAGGGATAAACCGGCGATAGGATTCAATCCGCGTTACCAGCGGACGGGCCCATAAGCCTGACAGCTTGAGCTGCGCCAGATAAGCGCGCGCCACGGCGGCCTGCTCCGCATCCAGCGGGATCAGCGCGCTGCGATACTGCGGGCCATGATCGGGGCCCTGCCTGTTCAATGTCGTGGGGTCGGCCACGACCGAGAAGAAGATCTGCAAGAGCTGGTCATAGCGCACTTGCGCCGGATCATAGACCACCCGCACGGCTTCCGCATGGCCGGTTTTGCCCGAACTGACCGCAGCATATGTGCCATCGCCGGCGCGCCCTCCATGATACCCGGAAACCGCGCTGGTGACACCTTTAACATGGCTGAATACGCCCTCCACACCCCAGAAGCAGCCCCCAGCGAACACCGCGACCTGGAGTTTCTTGGGGCCTTTTTGGGGTATTTCCTGCGCGATCCGGCGCGCGGCAGGGGCATTAACGGTGCGCTCGGCGGCATCGGCCGCCTGTTGGCAGGCAGGCAGAAACAGGGCCAACCCAATCAGGGCCGCCCGCCACCGCATCAGAGCGTAAGGCCTCCGCCTGCGCCGAAGAAGTGCACCGCAACAATCACAGCGCCGACAGCAAAGCCGAAGCCGAAGTTGCGGTAAAGGTCTTTCTTGATTCCGAACATGACATCCAGTCCGTCTTGTTTCTATCTATTCACGAAGTCAGCAGGATATCGGCAAAATGGCCTGACCTTTTCCTGAATAGCGCTTCAGGCATGCATTCATCTTTGCGCGAGACCTTCGCCAGCATGGCATCCTGCGCAAAGCTGCAGTTACAAAACGGGCTGCGTGCCGAAAGGTGAACGCAGCCCGTTTGCAAGTATCACAGCCCCTTGTCAGGGCCGACGCATTCTTAGTGGCGGAAGTGGCGCATGCCGGTGAAGACCATGGCCAGACCAGCTTCATCCGCTGCCTTGATCACTTCTTCATCGCGGATA
>CAZOMH010001006.1:0-1503 GCA_964580415.1 uncultured Nitrospirales bacterium | reverse complement strand
CGGACAAGCCGGCGCGGAAGCATAACCGTTTGGAACCCGCGCTTTTGAGAAACAGATATGGGATGCGTTCCAGTCCGCCAAAGGGGAACTGCTTGTCAGCACGCCCTATTTCGTTCCGGGCACGCGCGGCACCCGCCGGCTGTGCGATCTCGCCGCCGCCGGCGTCGATGTGCGCATTCTCACGAATACCCTCGCCTCGAATGATCTGAAGATCGTGCATGCGATGTACGCCAAGTACCGCACACGGCTGATAAAGGGCGGCGTCAATCTCTTCGAACTGCGCCGCCGCGGGGCGCGCGTCTCGGACGAGCACGGCCGCAAAAGGGCTTTTGGATCGCCGAACTCCAGCCTGCATGCAAAGACCTTCGTGATTGACCGGGAACGGGTGTTCATTGGTTCGCTGAATCTTGATCCGCGCTCCGTCGTGTACAACACGGAGGTTGGCGTGCTCATCGAAAGCCCGGAACTGGCCGGCAGCGTTGCGCGGAGCCTTGCAACACTGATGTCACCCGCGTGGAGCTATCAACTTGTCCTGACTCCCGGGGGCAGGCTCAACTGGGTGGGCACGGATGCCGCCGGAAAGGAAATCCGGTTCAGGCACGAGCCCGACACTTCGTGGTGGGACCGGATCGGAAACGGCCTGCTGGGCCTGCTGCCCATAGAAGGGCAGACATAGCGGACAACGGGGTTGTGCGGGCGGCCGGGTGACACCGCACCCGCCCCAGCGGATTTCCACCCCGAGCGCGGTAGGCGCCGCGTCCGTGATCGTATCGCCGGACGGAACGGGGGAAACTCAAAAGGCCGAACGTGTTATCATACAGGCCCGAGGGGCGTCACATTCTCTGCCGGGCTGCCAACAACTGCGGTGAAACCGCAGGGGATATCGGATACTGTGTTCAATATTTTCCGTCATTTGCCCCGCCTGTTCTCGCACGACATGGCGGTTGACCTTGGCACGGCCAACACCCTGGTGTATGTGAAGGGACAGGGCATCGTGCTCAACGAACCCTCGGTGGTTGCCATCAACAAGGACACGGGACTGCCGCGGGCCGTGGGAAGCGAGGCCAAGAAGATGATTGGCCGCACGCCGGGCAACATCGTGGCGATCCGTCCCATGAAGGACGGTGTTATCGCGGACTTCGAGGTGACGGAGGCGATGCTGCGCTACTTCATCCAGAAGGTACACAAGCGGCACCGCCTGGCATGGCCGCGCGTGGCGGTGGGAGTTCCGTCGGGCATCACCTCGGTGGAGCGCCGCGCGGTGGTGGAGAGCACCATACAGGCGGGCGCAACGGAGGTGTACATCATCGAGGAGCCGATGGCCGCGGCCATCGGCGCGGGCCTGCCGGTGCAGGAGCCGCAGGGGTGCATGATCGTGGACATCGGCGGCGGCACGACGGAGGTGGCGGTGATTTCTCTCGGCGGCATCGTGTTTGCCAAGTCGGTGCGCGTGGCGGGCGACGCGCTGGACGCGGCGGTTCTCCAGCACCTCAAGCGCACCTA
>CAZOMH010001005.1:0-1515 GCA_964580415.1 uncultured Nitrospirales bacterium | reverse complement strand
AATCCAGGGACCGGTGATAAGCCTGCAACTGCTTGATGCCCACGGCACCGCCGTCGCGGGCCCGGTCAAACAGCCGCCCGATAAATGCACGCCATGACTTCGCATCGCCGGGATCAATACCGACCATGTCCGCCAACCGTTCGCGGCGCGGAGAGTTTCGGGTCCACAACGTCAACAGTGGATCAATGCGCATCACCGTGCGCAGATATGACCTCTCCCTCTCCGCCGCGTTCCCGTCGCCGGCACGCAGGTAAAATTCGGGATGAACCGGCCGAACCACCCCGTCAAACCCGGCTTTGCCCATGGCCGCCTGATGCCATCCGTGCATGTCGGAATAGGCCGCGCCAATGCGCCTGCCGGCCTCATTCCAGGCATCAATATCGAACGAACTGATATCCACCCCGTGCAGCGCCTGAATTCCCCGCGCCGTGCAGCGGAACACCCCGGTAATACGATGCCGTTCGAGGGACAATTTGGCCATGACAAAGGCCCTGTCCGGGTCCTCCTCCCACCACGCAAAGAAATCCTTCTTTCCGGCCGACCGTGCCGAACCGTCCAAATTCGATCCGCCCGAGTCCAGCCAGCCCCGGCCATAAGGGTCCAGCACCAAATCCCAGACCGTGACAGGCCGTGCGGGCAACGCTCCGGCCATCACGTCGGCGCGAAACCCCTCTTCCACCGTGCCCACCGCGGAAATACTGCCCCAGTGCTCATGGCCGCAGAAATTGGGAATATCCGCAAACTCCAACGCCGCCGGTTCCACAGCGGGAATCCCGGCGGCCCCGCTCCCGGCCCGCGGCGCCTCCGCGGCGGCAACCATGCCCGCCGAAGCCCCCACCGAGACACCCGCGGCCGCTTGCCGCATAAAATCGCGCCTGCCAACATGTCTTTCGCCCATGACAGTCTCCCCGGCCGCATCGGGCCGTGATGCATATCAAGAGCGTAATCGAGCGCGCTGAGCAACTGCAAGCGAATGAGACGAATGGGACTAAATGAAACCAGGAGGAAAATGAATACCGGAGGGCGGGTGTGCGTCTTGTATATGTGAAGCCGGCGGTAAAGACGACGCCGGCCAAAGAACGGAGATTAAGTTAATGCAGTATCATTGGGTGTTTCTTGGCGGGCTGCTGGCCTGTCTGACCCTTGCAGGATGTGCCACCACCCCGGTGCAGCAGGGAGCACTCGGCCTTGGGGCCGTGGGCGCGGGCGCGGGGGCGATTATCGGCAACCAGACGGGGCATGCGGGAGAGGGCGCGTTGATCGGTGCCGGAGTCGGCGCGCTCACCGGTGCGCTCGTGGGCGACGCAATAGAACATTCGACTCCCCCGCCCCCGCCGGTTTATCATGCTCCCGGTCCGCCGCCGCCCCCGCCGACGGTGGGCTATTGGCAAACGCGGGTGGTTTCGGGTCCCACGGGGGAACGTTATGAGCAGCGTGTCTGGGTCACGCGATGAAAACAAACCGCTTCCCGATGCGCCGTTTCTGACACGGCGCGGGTGGCGCGTCACCGGTGTT
>CAZOMH010001004.1:0-1515 GCA_964580415.1 uncultured Nitrospirales bacterium | reverse complement strand
TACCAGAGTATCGACGTTGATACGGATGTGGCGACCATCACCGGAAATCTGGTGAAGCTGAGTGAGAGCATCCCGTTCGAACTGCGCATGGATATGGAGAGCGGACAAATCTTCGGGGCACTCGGTGTTGACGAGAATGAACGCATGATCGAACTTTTCCGTGACGACTGGGCGCAGCCGGAGTTGCAGACGCTCGCTGCCAGCCTGCAGGGTTACTACACCGTGGCGTTTCCCGTGGAGGAGAGCGTTTGGCCCACGAATGGCGCGCCGACCGGCAGCGGGTATGCAACCCTGACGGTGGACGGGCGCGGGCGTTTCAGGGCAGCGGGCAAACTGGGCGACGGCACGTCGTTCTCCCAGAGCGGTGTGTTGGCCATCAGACAGGGCAGGGAACGGAACATCGCTTCCAGCGTGTGCGCGATGCTGTTCACCGCGCCCACGGCCTATCAGGGAGGCTCTTTCTCCGGGATGCTTGTTTTCGGTAATGAGAATGGGAACGCTGTGTGGGATCTGAGCTCCAATGAAGAATTTCCGATTTTCTGGACGAGTTCAAACCCGATCCATGTCGGCACCTATGACGCTGCACATCCCGGCTTTATGGAGCTCCTTGGGGCGGTCGGCGGGTGGTACAACAAAGGGCAAGACCTGAGAGCCTTCTATAACGGGCGGCAGTTGTTTGTCGGGGATCTGGAGGCTCCGCTCGGCTTGAACTATACCCTGAGCACGCGTATGACGAATGAAGTCGGCCGGGTTGTCACGGTGCGGACCGCTGAAACCGCTCCTTCCGTGTCATGGCAGGCCGCGGAAAATCTGGCCGTCACGCCCAAAGCGGATGGCTCCGGCTTCACGGTGCCCGCCGGAGATCTGGTGAAGACGGGAACGGCAGTGGATGGCGCGCCGGTTTACAATTACGGTACGGGTGTCAACCCCAACGGGCTTAGGATGAGCTTCAACCGTGCGAGCGGATTGATGAGCGGCGCCTTCAGCGGTTACTATGATTATCCGACCTCAATTGACACGACCGTCGATCCGGCCAGGTTGACTTGGCGGCATACGGCGACCAGCTTATCCTACGCGGGAGTCTTGTTGCAGGAACAGGTTGCGACAGGGAACGTCGTGACGGCATACGGGTATTATCAGTCTTCCGGGAAATCCACGTATCCGGGTTCGACGCGGACGTATTCGTTCAAGCAGTCGTCGGAATTCCGGATTCATGCTGTTCCGGAAGCAGAATGAAGCAACGTGTCGTAAAGACTCTGGCCAAACCACTTTTCCTGAGTGGCTGCTGCTGTCTTATGCTGGCAGCCCTCGGGTCCGGGTGTAAAAAGAGGAATCCGGAAGCGAAGGCTACCGGGGTCATTGTCGGTTCGTCCAGCAAAACAATCGCGGAGATGGCGCCGGACGATGTGATTGTCGCCGTCAATGGCGTTGCTTTGACGCGTCGCGCGTATGACGGACTTCTCGACCGCATGGCAGACACGTACGGCAAGGCCCGTCCCAGCAGCACGCTCGCCG
>CAZOMH010001003.1:0-1521 GCA_964580415.1 uncultured Nitrospirales bacterium | reverse complement strand
CGCCCATCAGTATGCGTTTGACCCAGATCATGGTGTAGGCTGTCCTTGTGTGCGTTGAATGAAGGTGAACGAACCGGCATATAGTAACCGGGCGCAAAGTGCATTGTCACGCCCGAAGGTTGGACCGCGACCGGGACTGCGAGGTTGTGGGAAGGATACCGAAACATGCCAAGCATTGCGATTATCGGCGCGTCGGCGGACCGGCGCAAATACGGCAACAAGGCGGTGCGGGCCTTTCTCAAGGGCGGCTGGACCGTTTACCCGGTCAATCCGTCCGAAGACACGATTGAGGGGATTCGGGCATTTGCGCGGATTGAGGACGTCCCCGACCCGGTGGACCGTATTTCCATGTACATTCCAGCGCGGGTGGGCATCGAACTGCTGCCGGCCATCGCGGCCAAGAAACCGCGCGAATTCTTCCTCAATCCCGGCTCGGAAAGCCCGGAACTGATCGCCGCGGCGCGGACGCTTGGTTTGGACCCGGTGCAGGCATGCAGCATCGTGAATATTGGCCTGCGCCCCGACATGTTTCCCGACGCATAACGGCATGCACGCCGCCTATTCGGCGTCTGACTTGGGCCGGAAGCCGTCCTCGCTGTGCGGGTCGAATACATACCCGCCGGCGTTGAACATCTGCACCACGCGCAGCAGTTCGGAAAGGTTGATGCGCCAATCCTGCGGGGCATAGTCGGAATCGTGCGGGGTGCAGGTGTGGGGGCCCGGCCCGGGCCGGTATCCGTCCTCGCCCGCGGCATCACAGCAGAATCCGTCCGAGTTGAAAAACTGCACCATCCGCAGCAGCTCGCTCATGGAGATCACCAGGTCCCGGTTGGTGTCGGCGCTGTGCGGCGTGCCGCCATCCGGGTCGAGAATGGCGCAGGACGGCAGCGTGCTGAAATCGTCCGACTGGTAATCGGCAGGCACCCCCGCACCCGGGGACAGCCCCACGATGACGGCGTTCTCGTACAGGCCCAGCCAGCTCAGCCGTATGGTCCCGTCGAAGAAGAGTTCCGCCTGGAAGGTGTGGCTGTTCTGCGGGGTGTAGACCCCGCCGGACACATAGGCGGGAACATCCGAATAGGTGACGGCGAGACGGTCGTCCAGTTGCCGGAACGTCACGGTGCCGCGCTGCTGGGGAACAAGGTCGGCAAACAGCGCGGAAACGCGCGGCATGGAGAAATGGGTGCCCGCCGTGGGACGGCTTTGCGTGTCGCCCGCGGTGAATGTGATGTAGCCGTTGCTGCCGACATAAACCCGGCCATACGCCTGCCCAAACAGCCGCACCTGCCGGCCGCCCGTCAAATCCACCTGGGCAAAGGCGTCGTCATCCAGCGCAAGGGTCTGTCCGCCCGCGGGGTCCGCAGGCAGGTGCGCAATGGTGTCCACGCACATGCGGTACTTCAACGGATCGGACTGGGGCGCGAAGGTGAGCGACCGGTAACTGAGGTCAACCGGCCTTGCCGTGTAGAACCATTCGGTGTAGAAACCGCCCACCCGCTCGGTGGTGAAGGTGAAACACGC
>CAZOMH010001002.1:0-1521 GCA_964580415.1 uncultured Nitrospirales bacterium | reverse complement strand
CGAGCGGGCGGATCAGCCGGATCGGCGCGGTCACGCTCTCGCGCAGCCTGGTGCAGGAGGACGACCGGTTTGGCGGACGGCGGCTGGTGGGCGCCCTCGGCTTCTCGCCGCTGGCCCTGACCGTGACCGGCCAGGATTGCGCCCAGTGGCGCGACGCGGTGCTGAAGCTGACCGCCAGCGGGGCGCACGGCGATCCGGTGGCGATCGGCGGTGTGATGACCAGCCATCCGGCGTGTGTTTCGATGGGGGAGCCGCAGTTTCCCACCTTGATCGATTCCCACACCTCGGCGGGTCGCAGCAGAACCTGCGGGTCGCTCCAGTAGTGCGGATTGTCGGAGAACATAATGAGAATGTTTTCGTCGTCCTGCCGGGACAGCATGGCGTAGCGGCCGTTGACGCGCCGGGGAAAGAGGGCCATGCCCTTGTTTTGCACGGCGCTGCCGTTGAGGGTGAGCACGCGGAAGTGCAGGAAGTTCTCGGTTTCAATGAGCTGGGGAAGAATGGTGCGGCCGTTGTAGGCGGTGTAGGTGGCGTAGTACCTGACCGCTCCGTCGTCGTTGGTGAAGCGGACGAAACGGGCGTCTTCGATGCCGTTGCTTTCATTGGTGGAAACGGGGAAGATGATGCGTTCGCTGAGGGCAAGTTCGGGGGGGAAAAGCAGTTCATAATTTGAGTCGGCCAGCCACTGGATGCATGCAAGTGACCGTTGAAAGGGGTCCGTCAGGGGACGGTTTTCGCGGCGCACGCGGGCCTCGCTGTTGGCGAGGTCGCTGCGCGTGAAGTCGTCGCCCAGCGGTTCCATGACCGCGGCGGTGCATTCATTGTCGAAGCCCATTTCGTGGAGCTTGATGATGAAGTCCCTCTTTCTGTAGCCGGGGTTTGGAACCACCTCGGGCACGGTGACAAAAGGGGAAACGGGGTCGAGGGTGATATCGCCCTCCGGCGTGATGGTGCCGATGCGGAACTCGATGGAGGAGATGTGTCCCTCGCCGGTGGCGCGCAGGCTCATGATGAAGCGCAGACCCCCCTCCGGGACGCCGTCCTGGTCGGGATGGGGCACGATGGACGGATTGAACAGGGCCGCGGACTCCAGCGAGTATTCACAGGAGAACAGGGCGCCGATGAGCAACTGCCGCGCGGGGGAGAGGCGGCGCTGGGTGAAAACGTGATGCCGCACGTTTGCAAAGTGTTTTTGCAGCGCCGCTTCGATATCGAGGTGGCGGGAGTCAAACTCCGCATGCACCGCGCGGAGTTCCCGCTCGACTTCCCGCTCGGTCATGGCAAGGGCGCGGCCGATGATGGTGGAGAACTGTGCGGCGCTGCCGGGGATGAACGCGCGGATGATCACGCGCGCGCTTTCGGGCAGCAGTGTGATTGCGTGCCGCCGAACGGGGAGCGCGCTCATAACTGCGCTGCCAGCGGCTGATCGGCGTATTTCATTTCGGCCAGGGAAAGATGGAAGGCGAGGGTTGATTCCGCGCCCTGGTTCCGGTTCACGCGGTCTGGATGCAGCCCATCGTA
>CAZOMH010001001.1:0-1528 GCA_964580415.1 uncultured Nitrospirales bacterium | reverse complement strand
GGACATGACGGTCATGTGCGGGCACAACTACCGCGATTACCGCTTCCCCAAGCGCACCCACCGCAACCAGAATCTCGGGCCGTTCGTCAACCACGAGATGAACCGGTGCATCCAGTGCTACCGCTGCGTGCGCTATTACCGGGACTATGCGGGCGGACGCGACTTTGACGTCCAAGGCTCCAACAACCGCGTCTATTTTGGCCGGCACAAGGACGGCGCGCTCGAAAGCGAATTCAGCGGCAACCTTGTGGAGGTGTGCCCCACCGGCGTCTTCACCGACAAGACGCAGAAGAGCCACCACACCCGCCGCTGGGACCTTCAGACGGCCCCGTCCATTTGCGTACACTGCGGCGCGGGCTGCAACATCACCCCCGGCGAACGCTACGGCACGCTGCGCCGCATCCGCAACCGCTACAACGGCGAGGTCAACGGATACTTCCTGTGCGACCGGGGCCGGTACGGCTACGAGTTTGTCAACAGCGGACGCCGCGCGCGGCTCGTGATGCGCCGCTCTGGGACGGGCGCGTTGACGCCGGCAGCCAAGCCCGTGGCCCTGCCGCGCGCAGGCGCGCTGCTTGCCGAAGGAAAACGGGTAATCGGCATCGGTTCACCCCGTGCCTCGCTCGAATCAAATTACGCGCTGCGCGCGCTGGTCGGTCCGGGAAACTTCTACTCGGGCCTTTCGGCGGCGCAGCAATGCCTCACGGAGCACGGCATGCATCTGCTCCGGCAGGGACCGGCATACACGCCGTCCATACGCGAAATGGGCCTGTCCGATGCGGTGCTGGTGCTGGGCGAGGACGTGACCAACACCGCCCCGCGCGTCGCCCTTGCACTGCGGCAGTCCATACACAACGCACCCATGAAGGCCGCCGCGGCCATGGGCATTCCCGACTGGAACGACGGCGCGCTGCGCGTGGCGCTGCAGGACCGGAAGGGCCCGTTCTTCATCGCCGCACCCGACGCCACCCGTCTTGACAACGCGGCCACGGAAACCTTCCGCGCCGCCCCGGGCGACATTGCCCGCTTGGGCTTTGCCGTTGCGAACATGCTGGACGAAAACGCACCCGGGGTGCCCAACCTGCCGGAAGACACCCGACAACAGGCCGAAAGGATTGCACGGGCGCTTGCCGCCGCGGAACGGCCGCTGGTGGTCTCCGGGCCGTCGTTGGGCACGGAATCCATTCTCGAGTCCGCCGCGGCCGTGGCCAACGCGTTATCCACCGGCACGCGCCGCGCGGGACTGGCGCTGATGACGCCGGAATGCAACTCGCCCGGCGCGGTATTGCTGGACGGGGATACGCTTGAAGAGGCGGCGCACGCCGTTACAGAGGGCGGGGCCGCGGTGGTGGTGGTGATCGTGGCCCTGGCGGTGGGCAGCCAGCATACAGTGGGGCTGCGCATGGACGGCACCGTGGTGGCGACGGGCTCCAATGCCTACGGCCAGTGTGACGTTAAAGGCTGGACGAATGTCCGGGCCATTGCGGCGACAGACACGGCTACGGCGGCTCTGCGGTCCGACGGGACT
>CAZOMH010001000.1:0-1528 GCA_964580415.1 uncultured Nitrospirales bacterium | reverse complement strand
GTATGCCCGGTGGTGTGAGAGGGGGAGAGGGGCAACCCCTCCCCCTACTCGATTTTTGTGTGCGTGGCGGTCCCGGATCGGGCCATGAAAAGACCTATGGGGCCAAGCATTTCCAAATATATCTTATCGCCACGGAGACGGAACGAATACATTGCTTCCTGCGAAAGGCGCGTCCGTCAACATGAACAACCAATCATTAATGCGGGACTTGTCCCAAGGGGGGGGTACACGACTTTTGTCCTCACTGTCTTCGAAGCGGGTTTCCACACGTTTGCCCTGGAATGGACCCCGGAAAAGGCGGTGTGGTACCTGGACAACTGGGAAGTGCCCCGTCCGCTGCTCACCCGGTTCATTCATGGAAGGCACATTTCCGATGCGGACATGCACGTTATTCTTACGCTGGGCGTTGGCGGGATGGGCGGCAGCCCCGACCCCTTATCGGGCCTTCCGGCGGACTTTATCGTGGACTATGTGCGCGTCTATCAGCGCGCCTTGCAGCGCGGGACAGGTCTTCTTCGCAAAACGCACGCTTCGTAAAACTTGCGCTTGCCAAGAGGACGGCACAGGAGTATTCTGCTCACTGGGCGGCAGTCGCGGGGGAGCATGTCTTTGTCTGGGCCCGGGGCCGCCGGAGAAAGGGATTGGACCATAAGTAACAAGACCACGACCGCAATTGTGGCGCTTGTGTTGTTTCTGGTGGGGCTGCCGGTGGCCCTTAACATGCACCGGGAGTATGAACGCAAAGCGAACACGTATCTCCTGCGCACCATCGACGATCACAAGCTGCCCTGTACCCCGAGGCAGCGGGGACAGCAAAACCCCGAGATACTTTCGGGCACGCTCAATCTGTACAGCAACGGCACTTTTCACGCGGCCATGACCTGCAAGAACCCCGCAGGAGGAGATATGGAGAGCGAATTCAAGGGAACCTACACCGGAAACGGCACGGAGTTTGTCCTCAAGTGGGAAGGCGCGGGGGAAACCGGCGCCACTGTGGAAGACAACCGCCTTGTCGTGGACATTGAGGGAGTGCATTACCTTTACGAGAAGTGATGCGCAAGGCATGCATGCTGTTCGGGCCGGGCGCGGGCGGACGGCTGTGCCGGTGATTTCGGCCGGGGGCTGGCAGGAACGCCGACGCTCCCGTATCCGGGGCGTCGGCGTTCCCAAAAGGAATGTCTTGAAGGGATGGGTCAGACAATCTCTTCGGCCGCCGGGTCCCAACGCACCTGGCGCTTGGTGTGGTAGGACTGGACACTCATCAGGAGCGTGACCACTTCGATGAATGCTTCGTCCACATTGCATTTCGGGCGGTCACCGGTGCGAACGCAGTTGAGGAAGTCGTTCATATGCGTCGGCCACTGCGGCCCATTCGACGGGTCGTAGGTGTATTTGGGCTTGGCCGGCCGGGCCATGTGCGCGAAGGCGGCGCCGTCCGGGTACAGGAGAAAATGGTTTGCGTCCTGTCCGATGCCGTTGAAGATAATGCGGCCGTTCTTGCCGATGTACTCCGGCACCTGCTCCCGGC
>CAZOMH010000999.1:0-1530 GCA_964580415.1 uncultured Nitrospirales bacterium | reverse complement strand
ATTGTCCGCGTCGTACTGCAGTGTCAGGCCGTAGATCGGCACCCAGTCCTGCAACGGGAGCAACCCCGCCGTATTGATAATAAGGTCCTTTCCTTCAAAATTGCAGGCCTTGGCCTCGCTGACATCGATCTCTTCCTTGTATTCCAGAACGCAACTAATGTCTTTGCTGCCATCCGTGCTTCTAACGCTCACTTCAATGATGAGATCATAATTCCCGGCATCGCCAACCGTTCCCTTTGCGATCGGCAGGGCCGCCACCTGCGGCGGCGTGACAACCACGTTTGTGGCCTTGGCATCGGGGCTGGGCTTGGCGTTGGTATTGTCCGACTGCCAATCCCGATAAGCGGTCAACGTGTCCGTGTTGAAATAATACGACGCGGAGTTGATGTGAAGCAGCGTGCCGTCCGAGGCCAGGCTCGCCGTCAACCCCAGTTGGACCTTGCTGTTGGGAGAAACCGGGTTCGGCGATATCCGCACATTGAACGCGATGTCACTGCAACTCGTCTGCGCCGGGGTGAGACTCCCCGACACCAGCCCCGCCAGCGCCGCATTGTTGCCCGCAAAGGCCACCTGCGGGGCCGTGCAGGCCGAAGGAACCGCCGCCTCCGGGACGCCGGGCGCGTGGGTATGCAGGAAGACCGTCCCGCCGAGACCGAGCGCCACGAGACCCATCAGGGCCATCCCGACCATTCCGCTGAATCGCTTGTTCACCGTGCCGTTCTCCCAAAAGCGAACCGGTCCGCAGCGCCCGCATGGCGCCGCGGCAACCGGTGTTGCCCCGTCGTAAGACATACCAACCCGCGCCGCGCGAAACCGCGCGGCCCGTTGCGAAAAACGACAAGAGTTTTCCCGGTACCAGAACGGGCACCGAACGCAACTCCAAGCCGTTTCGTGACTGCCGACTGCTCGGACTCCATAGGTTTCCCCAACTATATGTCACGATTTATAGCATAGCTGGACGAAAGTGTCAATAGAGAAGTGCATCACGAGTTCGTACCGTGCCCCGGTCATGCCGGGTCAGCCACCCTTTTCTGTCTATACTTTTCGCATTATTTGTCAAGTAATCACTATTTTGCCGGTGCGGGCCCGTCAACTTTCCGGAAACCGCGCAGGGCTTCCCGGACATTTTGGACCACCTCCTGTTTAATCCGGAACACGCCCGGCTTGCCGTCAATCATGGCGAAACGCTCTTGGGAATTGTCCGGAGCCACCCCGCCCACGCGCAGTTGCCCGTGCCGCACTTCCTGCCCGGTATCGGCGGCGCGCACGGTAACATAGATGCCAAACACCGGCTTCACAAGTCCGTACCGGTCCAAGTCTGCCTGCGCTGTTTCGCTTTCCACCCGGGTTGCCGAAAGCGGGCAGACAGCCGACAGAATGGCTTCGGCATCGGACTGGTTGGCCAGTTGAAGCGTCGCGGGAGCCGTAACCACCCACTCCCCGTCCCGCTTTTCGAGGATCAACCCCAGATTTTCGAACTGGAGTTCCACGCGGACGGCCTCGGCTTTGTTGAACCGGAGCAATTCGCGC
>CAZOMH010000998.1:0-1531 GCA_964580415.1 uncultured Nitrospirales bacterium | reverse complement strand
AACGTATCCGCATGCGCCATCCCATCACAGACAATTCTTACGTGCGGATTCTGGGACCGGCAGAGTGCAGGGGGCCGCGGAGAAAGGATGAGCGGTGCGTCGTGCTGCGAGTGTCTGGTCGGTCTTGTCTTTCAGTCCCGTGAATACGGCGATGGTTTGCCTCTCCCCCACGCCGCTATTTGCCCGGCGGATTTGGCAGCGCGTGCTTCAAAATGACGAACTGCATGGGGTTCAGCGTGAGGCGGACGGAGCGGATTGGGTTGCCGGGGTGCGGGTGGTGTTGAATCTCCACAGTTTCGGGCTGTCCGGGGCACTGTCCGTGGAGAAAGCGCATGGTTGCGGTGTTCAATCTGTCTGGCAGGGCACAGTCGATGAGAACGCTGGCGGTGAGGGTTTGGTCAATGGAGGTATTGTAGGCCACGAGCAGTTCCTCGTCGGCGAGTATGCGGGAGAAGGCCAGAATGCAGGGATGGGCCGCAGGGAGACCGAAGTCGGTGCCGTTGCCTGAAATCTCGCGGAAATACATGCGTCCGAAACGCAGCGCGTTTTCCTTTTGCTGGAGCGCGGCAATCTTCGCTATTTCCTGGTAGGCGCGGGAGTTCTTGTCGAGATAGTCCGTGGCCGCGTCGTCCAGTGAAAACATGGTCTCGCGAAGCAGACCGTCCGCGTCACCCTGTCCGGCGAGGCCCTGCTCGGTGCCGTAGTAGATGCAGGGGGTTCCAATGGCGCAGAGCAGATAGCCGATGCCCGCGATGACCTGCTCTTCATGGGCGCCGGCGGCGAAGCGG
Source organism: uncultured Nitrospirales bacterium (assembly GCA_964580415.1). Taxonomy (GTDB): domain Bacteria; phylum Hydrogenedentota; class Hydrogenedentia; order Hydrogenedentales; family CAITNO01; genus CAITNO01. The sequence goes on along the minus strand of CAZOMH010000998.1, from coordinate 743 downwards.
CGCTTGTGGTTCTGGCCTATCTGGTCGTGGTTGTCCAGGAAGGTGACCAGATAGCGCCCGAGTTCGCCCCGGTTGATGGCCCGGTCTTTCAGCGCGTCGTATCGGCAGAACAGATCGCCGGGGGGACGAAAGCCCTTGATGACCTGGGGCAGCACGTAGTAGAGCGGGAAATCGAGGACCGAAGACAGGCCGTAGAAGATGGTGCCGCTGTCCCGTGCGGCGGTGGTGGGGCCGGTGTAGCGGTTGATGGCGTCGTCGCCGTCCACCAATTCGCCAAAGAGAAAGAAACCGCGCTTGCCCAGGCCGTAGGCGTACTCGCGCAGGTGCTGGCAGAGCCGCGCCACCGCGAGTTCGCCGATATGCTTGACGGCGTCCATGCGGTACCCGTCGATATCCGCCTCCCGTATCCAGTATTTGTGCGCGTCGATGATGATTTGCTGGCAGGCAAGCCCGGCGGGCGAGTCGTCGTTGTTGAGACCCTTGAGACTGAAGAAGTCGCCCAGGAGCCGTTCGGGAAAGGCGTCCCAGCCGCACGGGCGAATTTCGCCCCTGCGGCAGAAACAGTCGGGGTTTCGAAGTTCGACGGGAACGGGATATTCGTCACTGCGCCAGCCGCCGATGGGAAAGGGGCTGTTCATGTCATCGGAATAGTAGTAGGGCACATTGCCGGGATAATAGAAGACGTCGCCCATATGGTTTGCGACGGCGTCGAGGAAGACGCGCATGCCCTTTTCATGGGCCTT
>CAZOMH010000997.1:0-1533 GCA_964580415.1 uncultured Nitrospirales bacterium | reverse complement strand
GCATGCCACTACGTTCGTGACTAACGACCACTTCACCACCCCGAGGACCACGGATGCCAGGTGCGCCCTAGGCTTGCCAATGAACAGCATTCCCACCGCGTTCCCGGAGCCGTCTTTCAATGGCAGATACACTGTGTCGTAGTCTTGTCCCAGGATGACATTGCGCGCAATGTAGGTCTCGCCCCGCTTCAATACCCTGTCGAGCACTGCCGGATTGTCCATGCGCGTTCCCACCGCCCTCTTCCCATCCCGCATGATCGTCGTGCGGGCCCGGGTATCCGCGTCAAATACTGTGCATTCCACGTCGTACCGCCGCTTCACCTGGTCCACAAACTCATCCGAATCCGCGAACCCAATCCCAGCGGTAACACAACCCAGGATCTGATCGCCGTCTCGAATCGGCGCCCCCGCCCGCAGCGCCAGCTTCGCCTGCGTCCCGCTCTCCAACGCCAGAAACCTCTCCCCCTTGAGCGCATGCCGCACGTTTTCCTGGTTGCTCACATTGTCCCCTGTCTTGTCGGAATGCCCGCGAGCCAGCACTTGGCCTGAGGCGTCCGAAACAGTCAAAACCGACAATCCTCCTTGTTCCATGGCCGCCCGCGCCAGACTCCGCGCGGCGCCGCCGTCCTTGCTCCGAAGCGCTTTGGCCAGGTCGCCATTGGCCGCGGCGAAAACCGCTGCTGACAGGGCCCGCTTATGCTGAATCTCCAGATCCTCCTGAACGTTCTTGGACAACACGGCCAGCTCCTGCCTCGCTTGATTGTCAAACCAATGGCTGATGCACAAAAGCGTTGCCAACAGCGAAACACACCCAACACCCACGATGCCAAAGACGTTCTGCCAGATAATCTTGCTTGCCAGTTTCATATAGCGGATTTCCCCGCGGGAGTGATAACGCAGCTCCTCGCACAGCCACCCAGAATTGTCAAGCGACAGATGCGGGACAATGATCATCCCCGCGTGATAATTGGTATATCGGAAAAAACACCGATTACTTGAGGGACAATTTCGCGAACACTGTTGCGCCTACGATCACGTGCGGTTCAGAATCCCCGAAATGCCGGCGGACGAAGCGCACGGACAGTGTCCGGCGGAGGAAAGGAGAAGAGAGGGAGAACCGTCTTTCCGGAAGAAGTCTCCCGGAAAGACGGTGGAAGATCAGGTGGCTAGGTTTCTTTGTTGGCCGCACGCTGGCTGGCGATAAACGCCTGCTTTCTCTGGGCCGCGATTGTCGCTTTAGCCTGTTTTTGCGAGTTCTTCTTCATTACAGACTTTGGTGATTTATCACCCATACTCTAACTTTCCTTTAAACGGTGGTCGTTTAACTCAGGTTGTGTGAGCTTTTCCACCTCTATTCATATTATGCACCCAACCGCAGCTTATGTAAAGACCACCATCGACCATGTCACGCGCCTCGCAAGCGCGCCAGCAGCCCGGAAAACCGTTGTTCGGTGCGGTTGTTATGTACCGCCAGAGCCAGGGCTTTGGCCTGTCCGATCAGAATGACCAGTTGTCTGCCGCGCGTCACCGCGG
>CAZOMH010000996.1:0-1533 GCA_964580415.1 uncultured Nitrospirales bacterium | reverse complement strand
CCCCGATGTCGCTGCGCGGCTGGAAGCCTTTCTCGCCAATGCGCGAACGCCGTCACCGAACTGGCCGTGAGCGGTTAACAGTTTGTCGGACTTTGATTATAGCTATAAGGGATATAAAAGTATTGACAGTGGCATATAAGTCTGCTATACTTCCCCCATGAGCACGCGATTCCTATCCGCCGACCGCAACCAACCGCTTCTTCTGCCGCCCGACCTTCGCGAGTGGGTTCCCGACGACGATTTGGTCCATTTCGTCATCGGGGCGGTGGACACGCTGGACACCGGGGTGTTCAAGGTGAACCTGCGGGGTTCGGGCAGCGCCCAGTACCCGCCGCACATGATGCTATCGCTGCTCATCTACTGCTACGCCAACGGCATCTTCTCGTCCCGGCGCATCGAGCGGGCCACGTACCGGGATATCGCGGTGCGTTATCTGACGGCGGACACGCACCCGGACCACGACACGATTGCGGTGTTCCGGGTGGAAAACTTCGAGGCGGTGGCCTCGTGTTTCGTGCGCGTGCTGGAGATGGCGCAGGAACTCAAGCTGCTCAAGGTGGGCCGGGTCAGCGTGGACGGAACGACGCTCAAGGCCAGCGCGAGCAAGAACCGCAACGTGCGCTACGACCGGGCGGGGGAGTTGGTGGAGCAGTTGGAGCTTGAGGTCCGCGAACTGATGGGGCAGGCCGAGCGGGCGGACCGCGGCGAGGGCGACGACGGCCAGAAGATTCCCGAGGAACTGTCGCGCCGCGAGGCGCTCAAGGAGAAGCTGGAGTCCGCCCGCCGGCGCATCGAGGAGCGCGCCAGGAACAGGGCGCGGGCCGGACAGGCCGAATATGAACGCAAGGTGCGGGAAAGGGAGGAGCGCGACGGCTCCGCCAAGGGCCGGATCATCCAGCCCCCCGACCCGACGCCCGCGCCCGAGGAGCAGGAGAATCTGACCGACCCCGACAGCAGGCTCATGCGCCACAACAAGAAGAGCGCCTACGAGCAGGCCTACAACGGCCAGGCCACCGTGGACGCCGACGGCAGCCAGCTTGTGCTCAGCGCGCACCTGAGCCAGTGCGCTTCCGACCGCAATGAACTGGTCACGGGAGTCCGGGGCATCCCCCCGGTGCTTGAGCGCCCCCACACCGCCCTGGCCGACAACGGATATCTCAACGAAAAGCAGGTCCGCGCGCTGGAGGGCGACGGGGAGACGCCTGAAATGAACGTGCTCGTCTCCGTGCATGCCGAAGCCAAGCAGATGCGCCGCAAGCATGACTTCCGTCCGCAGCCGACCGAAGTTAAAGAGCCGCCCGCGATACGCTCCGAATTTGTGCTCGAAATGAAAGAAAAGATGGGGCAGGAGGACAACCGCGCGGCGTACCGCCTGCGCAAACAAACCGTCGAGCCCGTGTTCGGGACGATCAAGAAATGGATGGGATTCACCCAGTTCCAGTTGCGCGGGCTCGAAAAAGCGGGCGGTGAATGGAAGTTGGTGACCCTGGCCTACAACGTGAAGCGGCTGTGGAAAATGAAGCATGCCCAAAC
>CAZOMH010000995.1:0-1535 GCA_964580415.1 uncultured Nitrospirales bacterium | reverse complement strand
CCGTTGCTCATGCCGGCCAGCAAGACGCCGCGCGTCGGCGCAATTCCTGCCTTTGCATACAATTGCGGATATCGAAGCGGCCATTCCACTAACTCGCGCAGCCGCTTCTTCACCGCGCCCAACCCGCCTACCTGCGCCCAACGCGTGGTGGGGATTTCAAGGAATATCTCGTCTCCGGCGCTTTTCTCAACCACCAGCAGGGCGGCCAGCAGGTCCTCGGTGCGCAACACAGGCCGGGTGGCGTCGCGCCGGGTCGCCGTCATGACCGCCTCCATCGACAGGGCCGTCAGGTCTCCGCCCGTGAAGCCGGAGGTGACGCGCGCCACCGCCTCCAAATCCATCGCGGCGTCCGCTTCGCTGGCCGCGCAGCATTCGGCCAGAATGGCAGCCCGTGCGGTCCGGTCCGGCAGCGGGACAACAATTTCGCGCGACAGACGGCCGGTGCGGCGCAACTCGTTTGAAAGCGCGTCCGGGCTCTCGGTCGCGCCGATAACTAACACGCGATCGGCCGGTTGCAGCCCATCGATTTGGGCCAGCATGTGCGCCGTCAGCGGCGCCTGCCGCAGACTGCGCTCAAATACATCAATCGGGGCCAGAACCTCGATTTCGTTAATCAGCAACAGACACGGCGCCAAGCGGCGGGCCTCGGCAAAGGCCTCTTCCAGCGGCGCCACCCCGTCGCGCGCGTAGCGGTCCAGCAAGTCCATGCCGCGCCGCTCAAGGATGTGCGCGCCACACTCAGTGGCCACGCGCCGGGCCAAGCGTGTCTTTCCTACTCCGGACGGGCCGGATAGCACCAGTCCGCGCGGTAGTTCTTTGGAGCCCATGGCCGGTGTGCGGCCACCCAACGCCCAACGGGCCGTGTCGAGAAAACGCTGAACATGCGGCGCCGGATTTTCCTTACTGTTAACGGACGAGTCCATGGCAGTGTGCAAGCCCGCGCGTGCGGGCGCCTGCTCACCTCTTCGTCACCAGTTTGTGTTTCTTGACGTCAATCGGCGGCCGTTTGAACTGCTCCATCAGGCTTAGCCGCTCATCCAGTTGCTCAAGCCGTAGCGCCTGCTTCTCAATCGCCGCCAGTAACTCGCGCGCATAAAGCGCGCGCAACTCAAGCTCCGTCTTCATCCTGCGCAGTTCAGCATCCTTGGCGGCCATGGCTGCTTCCAAACGGTCTAACTGATCCACCAGGGGCTCGTCCTGTGCAGCCGGCGGATAGTCTCGTGACGAAAGCTCCACGCAGAAGTTAGTGTATTTGCGGCCGGGTTCTTCTCGGAGACACTAGGTGTAGCGGGGCGTGATCTCCGGATCACGCCACTCCAGGCCGCCGCTAAACTCAATGCCCACCATCCAGTCGGTCTTGCCGCGCGTCAGGTGACGGACCTTGGCTACTCCAGTCAGACGAAGTTCGGTGCTCTCCACCCGCACCATGGTGCCCACCGGAATGGCTTGTGCCGACTTCGCCCGCATTCCCTTGGCGGAAACGTCGCACACACTCACCGTTGCTACGGCAGCGCCGCCGGCTTCCGGTTGCCAGT
>CAZOMH010000994.1:0-1536 GCA_964580415.1 uncultured Nitrospirales bacterium | reverse complement strand
GCACCCGCCAGTGGTGGAGGGCCGGCAGGAAGATAGCCAATGCGACGCAAATTCTACACCTTCTCCACGCCCCCAGCTACGCCGCGTATCGCGCCGCGTAAAGTGTTACCCGCGTCGCCATCGTCGCGCCAGAAGTCGGGTTACCCACCGATAGGAGGAAGGAATGGGGGGAACTCGAGTGGGGCCACAGGCGCGCGAGGAGTATCTCAGGCGGATGCAGGAGCGGTATCAGCAGGTGAAGCCGAGTCAGCGGGGCGCTCTGCTGGACGAGATGCAGGTGATGACCGGCTTTCATCGGAAGGCCCTGATTCGACGGATGCGGTCGGGCGGCGAGGCGGGGGCGCGGCCGCGCCGACGGCGCGGCCGGCCCCCGCGGTACGGCCGGGCGGTGGTCCAGGCGCTCGTCGTGATCTGGAAGGCGGCCGGCTGTCCCTGGTCGGTCCGCTTGAAGGCGCTGCTGGCGACCTGGCTGCCCCATGCGCGTCGCCACGTGGCGATTTCGGCGCAGACGGAGCACCGACTGCGGACGATGAGTCCGCGGCAGATGGACCGCTGCCTGCAGCCCTCTCGGCAGGCATGGCGCCGACGGCTGTATGGGCGGACCAAGCCGGGCGCGCTCTTGAAGCACCAGATTCCGCTCAGGACGGACCGCTGGAACGTCCAGGACCCGGGCTTCATGGAGATCGATCTCGTCAGCCACAGCGGGGACTGCGCCGACGGAGACTTTGTGCACTCGCTCAACGTGACCGACATCGACAGCACATGGGTCGAAACCCGGGCGGTGCTGGGCAAGAGCCAGGTGCGCGTCCAGGAGGCGCTCGCCGCGCTGCGCGCGGACCTGCCGTTTCCGCGCCGCGGGATCGACTCGGACAACGGCTCCGAATTCATCAACGCGCATCTGGTGGCGTACTGTCGCGCGGAGGGCATCCAATTCACCCGGGGGCGGCCGTACAAGAAAGACGACAACGCGCACATCGAACAGAAGAACTGGACCCACGTCCGCAAACTCATCGGCTACGACCGCTATGACACCCCGACCGCGGTGGAGGCGATGAATCGGCTGTATGCCGACCTGCGCCTGCTGCAGAACCTGTTTCTCCCGTCGGTGAAACTCGTGACCAAGACCCGCGTCGGGGCCCGCGTCCGCCGCCGCTACGACGCGCCACAGACACCCCTGGACCGCCTCCTCACGCGCGGCACCGGCGACGCGGCGCGGCTGGCCGCCCTCGTCCGCCGTCGCGCGCAGCTCGACCCGTTTGCGCTCGCGCAGCGGATCGACCGCCAACTGGCGCAGCTGAGCCGACTGGCCAATCGGCGGACGCGCCCCGCGAGCGGGGTCCGGCCCGCGCCGGCCCGCGCCGTCACGACTCCAGCGCCCTGCCCCGGATCACGGGGGGGCGCCGCGGCCTCTTCGAGGCCTCGGCGCCTCACTGGAAGACAGGTGAAGACAACGTCGGCGGGACCCGTCACCCGGTAACCCGATTAATGGCGCGACGACTCAGGTACCGGTAACACTTACTTTTGGCGTGACAGGGG
>CAZOMH010000993.1:0-1537 GCA_964580415.1 uncultured Nitrospirales bacterium | reverse complement strand
CACCGAGGCGGTCGAGTTCGACAAAACCTACAATCTTCAGGTCACGCAGGTGCCCACCAACCTGCCGCTGGTCCGCAAGGACCTCACCGACCTCATCTTCGCCACCGAAACCGGCAAGTTCAAGTACGTCGTGCGCGAGATCAAGAAAGTCTATGAGACGGGCAGACCGGTACTGGTCGGCACCGTGTCCATCGAAAAATCCGAGATCGTCGCCAGGCAGTTGGAGGAAGAGGGCATCAGCGAGTTCCAGGTGCTCAATGCCAAGCACCACGAGCGCGAGGCGGCCATCGTGGCCAACGCGGGCAAACGGGGCGCGATCACCATCGCCACCAACATGGCCGGCCGCGGCACCGACATCAAACTCGCCGAGGGCGTGCGCGAACTGGGCGGCCTGTGCATTTTCGGCACCGAGCGCCACGAGTCGCGCCGCATCGACAACCAGCTCCGCGGCCGCTGCGGCCGCCAGGGCGACCCCGGCACCACCCGGTTCTATGTCAGTCTTGAGGACGAGGTGGCGCGCCTTTTCGGCGGCGACCGCGTCAAGCGCATGCTCGACTTCTTCGGCAGCCAGGAAATTGACGACGAACCGCTCAGCCAGCGCATGGTCTCCCGCTCCATCGAGCGCGCCCAACGGCAGGTGGAAGAACACAACTTTGAAATCCGCAAGCACCTGCTCGACTATGACCTCGTGATGGACAAGCAGCGCAAGTACATTTATGCCATGCGCCGCGACGTGCTCCAGGACCACGACATCACCGCCCGCCTGGAGGAGATGTTCGAAAACATCATCCAGGACGTGATGGACGAGTACGCGCCCAAGGACAAGCTGCCCGAAGACTGGGACATCGAGTCCATGGAGCGCAAACTGCGCAGCCACTTTGACTTTGACTTCAAGTTGGAGCCGGAGGAGGGCGAGGCGCCAAAGGACCTCTTCGAGAGCCTGCGCGAGCAGGCCATCGCCGAGTACCGGCGCCGCGAGGCCCTGCTGGCGGAGGATATCCGCAAGTCCTACCGCGAACAGGTCGGCGGCGACGACAGCCACATCGACTTCGCCAAGATCGCGCGCCGCCGCACACAGGGCCTTGAACTGGGGGTGCTGCTCAAGGTTGTGGACGACAAGTGGATCGACCACCTCTACCAGATGGACTACCTGCGCGAGTCGGTGCGCCTGCGCGCCTTCGGACAGCGCGACCCCCTGCTTGAGTACAAGCAGGAAGGCTTCGAGATGTTCGAGACCATGATCCAGAACATGGAGGAAACGGTCACCCAGCTCCTGTTCCGCTACACCGACCCCGCGGCGCGCAAGGCCGGGCCCACGATGGCGCAGCGCGCCAATCCGCTGGAAGACCTGCAGGAATACAGCTACGCGGCCGCCGACAAAGAGGCCGACAGCAGTTTCTCGTCCTTTGACACGAGCCGTTTCGTGCTCGGCGGCCAGGCCGGCCGCGGCTTCGACGAGGGCGGCGGTTCCGCCCGCGCGGTGGAAGAAGAGAAGCCCAAGCACCAGACCATACGCGTCGCAGAAAAGGCCGGACCC
>CAZOMH010000992.1:0-1548 GCA_964580415.1 uncultured Nitrospirales bacterium | reverse complement strand
AGCTTCTTGCCGGAAGAGACAAGGACCTCGAATTTGTCCGCACAATGATACGGCACGGACTGGTGCGGGCTTCGGAAGCGGGCCTGTTGGGGAAAGAACTCGCTCCGAACGATGCGGAGATTCTCTGTGGCCGACTGTCGCGCTGCCGCTGACCGTATCGCTGTCGCGGGGGGCGGGTTTCTTCCGCTATAATGGGACGTCTGCATTTTCAACCAATCAGAAGGATGTCATCCCATGTATATTGGACGGATTGTCAGTGTTGCCCAGACCCATGACGGTCGCCTGTGTGCCATATACCGCGTCTCCAGCCGTTCCTTTCCCAATCGGACCGCCGTGATTGGCGGGGATAAAGTGAGCATAGTGCCCAAGCCGGGCCATGAGCTGGACGTGCAAAAGAATCCCTACATTGCCTACAACTGCGTTCGGGTCGTGTGCGGCGGTGCGGTGGCCGTGGTAACCAACGGCAGCCAGACCGATTCGATTGCGGAAAAGATAGATGCGGGCATGTCGCCGCGCGACGCCGTCGCGCTTTCCTCGCTCATCCTCGATTATGAAAAGGACAGTTACAACACGCCGCGCGTCAGTGCCGTGGTGGACAAGCGGGACGGTTCGGGCTGGCTGGGGATTGTCCGGCACGACGGTATTCAGGTGGAGCGTGCGGCACTCAAGCCCGGCCACCTTTTCTACGTGGCCACCTATGAAGAGAACCGTGTCACGCCGGCGCACGGGGACGTGTTTCCCGCAGGTTCGGTGCAGGACGCCTGCGACTATATCCTCGGAGAGGGTGTTTTTGCCGCACGCCTGAACCCGGTCACGGCGGTGGCCGCCATGGCCTCCGGCGACGGTTTCCAACTTTTTGCAAAGGACGCCCCGGCCGGGTGACGGTCTGGCGGGAATGCCGCCCTTCATGTCCCGCCGCGGGTTTTGAACCGCAGCCAAGACCCAAAACCGCCCCTGCTTCAACCCCCCCCTTTTGAAGTCCCGCCCGGGCGGGAGAAGGGCCGGGGGATGTCCGGGTTGTGCGAAACGACAAAGGAGTGACCGTGCGATGACCTCAGAATATGTGTCCCCGCTTGTCGAGCGGGTTGCCACCAGGGAAATGGCCCGCCTCTGGAGCGCGGACCGGAAATTCTCCACGTGGCGTCGCTGCTGGCTGGCGCTGGCCGAGGCGGAGCAGGAACTGGGCCTGCCCATCACGGACGAGCAGCTCAACGAGATGCGCGCGCACCTCGACGACATCGACTATGAGAAGGCCCGCGAGTACGAACGCAAGACGCGCCATGATGTGATGGCGCATATCCACGCTTTCGGCGAGGTTGCGCCCAAAGCGAAGCCTATCATCCATCTCGGCGCGACCAGTTGTTATGTCGGCGACAACACGGATTTGATCCTGATCCGCGACGGGCTCGGCATGCTGCTGGCGCGGGCCGTGGCCGTGCTGGACAAGCTGCGCGCTTTCGCGATGCAATACAAGGACATGGCCACGCTGGGGTACACGCACTACCAGCCCGCGCAGGTGGTGACGGTGGGCAAGCGGGCCTGCCTGTG
>CAZOMH010000991.1:0-1550 GCA_964580415.1 uncultured Nitrospirales bacterium | reverse complement strand
CCTTGCTGATTTTCACCGGCCTGCGCGAAAAGATTGAGCGCGCCGACCCGCCGCGCTGCTTTAAGGGCGTATCCATCGCCCTCGTCACCGCTGGCCTTCTCAGCCTCGCCTTCATGGGCTTCAGCGGCCTTGTCAAGTAGGGGCGCACCGCCTGTTCCTTCTCAAAACCCGTAACCTGCAACTTGTAACAACCCTCTTTCCATGGACCCCATTATTCTCAATTCCACTCTTTGGATCGGCGGCATCGGCCTTATCAGCGCTGTGGCGCTGGCCATTGCCGAAAAGTATCTCAGCACGCCGGAAGATCCCCGAATCGGCAAAGTGGCGGAACTGCTGCCCGGCGCGAACTGCGGCGGGTGCGGCTTCGCGGGCTGCGCCGACTATGCCCGCGCAATCGTGACACAGGATGCGGAGTGCAATCAATGCGCCCCCGGCGGTGCGGCCAGCGCCACTGCCATCGCCGCATTCCTCGGGCGCACGATGGTCGCCTTGGAGAAACGGAGCGCTCTCGTGCTCTGCTGCGGCGACGACACAGAGGCCACCCGCCGCGCCGACTATAACGGCATCAACGACTGCGCGGCCGCCCAGGCCACCGCCGGCGGCGACAAGGGCTGCACTTACGGGTGCCTCGGCTACGGCACCTGTGCCCGGGTCTGCCCCGTCAACGCCATCTCGGTCGTCAACGGTCTCGCCCGGGTCGACAAAGCCGCCTGCATCGCCTGCGGAAAGTGCGTCGCCGCCTGTCCCCGCAAGATCATCAAGCTCGTGCCTGCCGCCGCCGAGATCCACGTGCTGTGCAGTTCCAAGGACAAGGGACCCGCCGTGAAAAAAGTCTGCGGCACCGGCTGCATCGGCTGCCGGATCTGCACCAAACTCTCGGACGGCGCCATCGCGATGGACGGGTTCCTCGCGGTGGTCGATTATTCCAAACCGCTGACCAACGAAGAAACCATCGCGAAATGCCCGGCCCACTGCATCCGCAAAGCATGACCCTGTTCTAACAGTCTAACAGCCTATACGCCTAACAGCCTTTTTCATGAACACCACCCCCTCACCTTTCACATTTAGCGGCGGCATCCACCCCTCCTACAACAAGGGACTCTCCTCGGGGTCGCCCATCCGCGAACTGCCCCTGCCCGCCCGCCTGGTCGTGCCGCTCTCGCAGCACCTCGGCGCGCCCGCCAAAGCCATCGTTCAGATCGGCGACAGTGTCAAGGCCGGCCAGCTCATCGCCGAACAGAACGGCTTCATTTCCGCGCCGGTACACGCGCCCGCCAGCGGTAAGGTCGCGGCTCTCGAAGAGACGCTCACCGCCTCCGGACGCCCCTGCGGCGCGGTCGTCATCGAAACCGCCAGCCCGCAAGAGTGGCAACTGTTTCCTCCGCTCCCGGACTGGAGAACCGCCGACAAAAAGGATTTGCTCGCCCGCATCGGCGAGGCCGGCGTCGTCGGCATGGGCGGCGCGGGTTTTCCCACGCGCGTCAAGCTCTCCCCGCCCGCCGACAAGCCCATCGACACGGTGATCCTCAACGGCGCCGAGTGCGAGCCCT
>CAZOMH010000990.1:0-1555 GCA_964580415.1 uncultured Nitrospirales bacterium | reverse complement strand
CACCGAACTCCATTTCGATCAGAACGCGAGGGCCCCGGCGCGAAATGGCCGGGGCCCTCAGACTTCCACTCAGCAGGTCGAGCCGCTAGTAGCCTGCTCTGGCCGCCCTGACCAGCGTGGTCAGGCCGATCTGAATGCTCTGTTCCTCGGCCGCTTTGAAGAGGCTTTCGGCGCCTTTGGGCTTGATGGCGTTCTTCGTCACACTGCCATCGATGGCGAACAGCGCCGCCGTTCGGACGCCCCGGTACTGGCCGACGATGAAGACACACCCGCTCTCCATCTCGATTGCTTTCACGCCTGATTGCATCATCAGGTTCATCTTCTGCTCGTCGTAGCCGCGGTAGAACGCATCGCCGCTGATGACTACACCGTACTTCGCCGTCGGCACGACCTCTCGTGCTGCATCGACCGTGAGCCGCAGCAGATCAAGGTCCGCAACGGCAGGGAATGCCAACGGCAGGTATTGCGGTGACGTTCCGTCCTCACGGATGCTTCCAGTTGCAACAACAATGTCACCCGCATCAACGTCGGCAGAAACACCCCCGGCGGAGCCGACTCGCAGCAGCACCCGTGCACCAAGGTTGCACAGCTCCTCAACGACGATGGCGGTCGACGGAGCCCCCATGCCGGTTGTGGCAACCGAGAGTCTCTGCCCCTCATAGGTTCCCGTGAACACGAGAAGATAGCGATAGTCGTTCACAAGGCGCGCGCCCGTGAGGAGCTTCGCGACCTGCTCGGCCCGCTGAGGATTCCCGACCAGCATCACGTGCTGTGCCAGATCCTGTGCTTCAAACCTCATGTGAAACTGTGCCATGGTTGTGCCTCCCTGCCGCCCTAGGCGACGCCGCGAGCAAGGCGGACAGTGCGCTCCGCCAGTGCGCGGATCGACAGTTCTCCCTTCCCCGCGATGTACGTTTCAAGCCGGTCTCCTATCGGTTCAGCCCACGCTGCAGGCGCTCCCGCCATGATGCCCAGCACTGTTCCGACGAGACCGGCATTGCAGTCCACGTCGAGTCCTGCGCGCGCCAGCAGCGCGAAGGAGTCTGTCATGTCCCGCCCACCGTACGCCAGTGACACGATGTCAGCGGCAACGTTCGGATACGCGTGAATCCAGTTGTATTGCTCAAACCGCTGCTCACTCCACGCAAGCGCAGACGCAGGATCCGACTCCCGCGTCACTACGTCCAGGCACTCCCGGACAACGGCTGCGTACTCGGTTCCCTGGGGAACGTACCCCAATGCCCCCTCGGCCACCAGCAGGGGATCGTCGCGGACATAGGAGAGAGCGGTGAGCGCCGCTGCGTACATGCCCCCGTACACGCCGTTCGCCGCATGCGACACAACACCGTCCAGATGTGCAAGCCGTGCTGCCTCCAGCGGTCTGCCCGGCGCCAGCATGCCGCACACCATCCCACGCATCTGGACACCGATCCAGTCTGAGTAGGGGTTCCGGAAGCTTCCTGATTCCGGTGGCATGAGGCCGTCCCGCAAGTTCTGAAGCGCCACCCACTCAGCAGACCACCCGAATGTGATCTGCCGGAGCCATTCATCAGCG
>CAZOMH010000989.1:0-1566 GCA_964580415.1 uncultured Nitrospirales bacterium | reverse complement strand
CGGCACTCGTAGTCCTGAAGGTCGATGGCCGTGTCGTAATAGCGGATGAGGTCGGCCCGCGGCATGCGCGGCAGACGCAGTTCGATGCCGACCTCGCGCGCCGCCGTCTCTGTCCTGTCCAGCGCTTCGGCCAGCGCCGCCGGGTCGATCCGTGGCCAGGCGATCTGATCCGAGCGAAAACTGCCCGGGTCTGCCTCGCCCAAACCGGGCAACTCGTGCATGCGCGACTCGGTGACCAGGTTGAGCACCTCGCCGCCCGCGTCGGCCACGACCTTGGGCATCTGGTGCAGCACATGCACGTTGTCTTTCTGGATGACCGTGGTCACGTGGATCATGGGGCAGCGCTTGCCGGCCCGGTCACGGATGTCGCGCAGTGTGCGGATACCCGCGGTCGACCGTTCAAACGCGCCGTCCATATGCCGAATTTCGTCGTGCAGTTCCCCCGGCGCCTCCAGCGACGTGCCGATAAAGTTCAGCCCCCTGCCTCCAAAGCGTTTCGGCGCCAGCGCCACCACCTGCCCCGCCCGGTCCTCGGGCATCATGGTCGTGTTGGAGATAAAATGGGTGCGGGCACGCCGCGAGGCGTGCTCCAGAAGTTCCATAAAGTCTTTTCGTATAAAGGGTTCACCGCCCGTGAACGTGACAAAACTGAAGCGCCCCACCTGGTCGATAACCCGGTGCCATTCGTCCGTGGTCAACTCCCCCTCGGCCTGATTATGGACCGGGGTGTTCTCCAGCCAGTCGATATACTGGCACATGCGGCAGCGCAGGTTGCAGCGGCGGGTCACCTCGAAAATATAGTGCCAGACCGGAAACGCATATCCCGACCGGAAATAGCGGTACGGCACCGCGCTGTAGAGGCGCTGCAGCGTCTCGTAGAGGCCGGAGGCGTTAAACCATTGCTTGTCGGCGCTTTGGGGCATGGGTTCTCCTGCGGGAAAAGGGTTCCTTTCCCTATTCTACCGTCCGGCACACCGAAAAGCACGCCGGGAATTCGCGGTTTCCTTGGCCGGGCCATCTCTGGTATACTACTTCCTGTATGAAGCAGGGGTGCCGCCAGCACGGGTGTGGCGGCCCTTTTTTTGATTAATCCAAGGCGGAAACGACCCATGGACAAACTGTATGTATCGGCCGACGGGCTGGCGAAAATGAAAGCTGACCTGGTCGCAATGAACGAGCGGCGCATGGTGGTTGCGGGGCAGATCGAGCACGCCCGCAGCCTGGGCGATCTGAAGGAGAACGCCGAGTACCATTCCGCGAAAGAGATGCAGGCGATGCTCCATGCCAGAATCCGCGACCTTGAGGACAAAATCACCCGGGCCGTAATCGTGGACGCACAGGATGTGGACACAAGCAAGGCCTATGTCGGCTGCACGGTGCGGGTGCTTAACCTCAAGACCAACAAGGAATTAACCTACGCGCTGGTCAGCCCGGTTGAGGCCGACCTGGCCGCGGGCAAGTTGTCCACGCAGTCCCCCGTGGGGAAAGCGCTTATGGGCTGCAGCGTCGGCGAGGAGGCGGTGGCGAAGGTGCCGGCGGGCGACCTGAAGCTGCGCATTCTGGAAA
>CAZOMH010000988.1:0-1567 GCA_964580415.1 uncultured Nitrospirales bacterium | reverse complement strand
GCCCGTTCACAATCGTGAATCCATCCAAGACGGCGTCGCTGGCGCCGATGACGCAGCGGTTCAGCCCTTCGCCGTTCAGGATGGTGTCTCCCGCCTCCAGGTCGCGCTGTTCCCTCGTGGTCTCATGTCCGGCAAAACCGCCGTACAGAAACGTTCCGGCGCGCATTGTGAGCACAGTGCCACCGTTTCCGGTGTAGACTCCCCGTGCCACCCAGATCTCCCCGCCGTTCGCGCCCACGGCATTCATCCCGGCCGCTATTGTGCGGTAGGCGGTCTGCCATGTGGCGCCGTCTTCCGGTCCGGTGTGGGCCGCATTCACACGCACAATGTTCTGCACCAGATTGGCGGTTACCACCGCGTTGGATGTCATGCGGATGGACGTGAAATTCCTGGTGTCATCAAGGCTTCCGCCCCAATGGTCAAAACGGTACCCCAGTGGTTCCACCCAAAGGGGGACAATGTCCCCAAAAGCATAATGATGGGTGGTTGCCGTTTCCGGACTGATCCGTCCCGCGTCGGGGGGGGATATGGCCGTGTCAAGCGTCAGAATTTCGTACGGGCTTATTCCGCCCTCATAGGCGCCAAGATCAGGTGCGGCGTCTTCCGTGCGCCAGCGGCCGAAAAAGTCCTTGACGGAACTCGTTCCATTGTAACCGCGGTTGAGGCAGGGAGAACCGGCGCGCAGCTGCACACTGTCTCTGCCTTCGGGATCAACAAACATGGGGTCCAGGGACATGTTGCCCACCCCGGTGTACCCGGTCTCGATGCAACTGTACGTGACGGAAATGTAGTTGCCGCTGGCGTTGTAGTCGTAAATCTCCGGCCCATAGGAGGCGCGGTCCCCATAGAGGATGCAGTTGGTGACCTTGAACGACTTGCTGCGATTGTGGATTGCGCCGCCGTACTGCGCGTGGTTGGCTGAAAAAGTGCAGTGGGTGAAATTCGGCTGCTGCGTGGACGAACTGGTATCCGTGTATACCGCGCCACCGCCGTCATAACTGCTACTGGTTGGTGTGGCTTGGTTTTCCTTGAACACACAATTCAGAACGCTGGGCGATCCGGTGTTGTAGATGGCGCCACCACGGTCGGCGGTGTTGTTCATAAACACGCAATTGGCCACGTTGAGGATGCCCGAAATGCGCAAGCCGCCGCCCAAAGAGAATTTGCCGCGGGTAATGATGAAACCGTTCAGCGTGCCGTTTCCGCTACTGGACACGCACTGGGCCTTGTTTTCCCCGTCAATGATGCATGCGTTGGCTGACCAGTCCCGCACGGTGGCGGAACTCTCCGTGCCCGAAAACCCGCCATAGAGGGAGACGCCGTCTGTCATGTTGATCACCGGCGATCGGGTGCCGGTGTAATACCCCTTCGCCACCCACACATCCCCGCCGCCCGCGGCTTTGGCCGCATCGGCGCCTTCCTGAAGTGTCTTGAAGGCCTTTTCCCAGGAACTGCCGTCCGGCGTTGCCGCCGTGGAGGCGGCGTTCACCCGGAACACGCCGGCCGCCCGGGCATTGCCCGCGCACAGGCACGTCACCGCAAGGAAAAGGGAACCCACTGCAACCCC
>CAZOMH010000987.1:0-1576 GCA_964580415.1 uncultured Nitrospirales bacterium | reverse complement strand
AACTTGTGTCTAACGCTTAGGAGGCGTTCGTTCTATCCACTGAACTATCGGGGCGCGGAATAGGCATACCATACGCGAAAAAAGGGGTCCGGGGCAAGCCTTTGACAGCTTTTGACCGCATACGTTGACCGTCCGTACCTGCCGTTATGCCTGCAAGAGCAAGCCGGACCGGGGCCGGACAGAGCCATCCTGATCTCCATGTCCGTCACAAGGCCGCCGGGACGGCAGCGTTACGTACCGCAGGCGTCCCGCCTGCCCTGCCGTACCGCAGGCGTCCCGCCTGCCCCGTCCCCTCGTCCTTTCGTGGTGGTCTGCGCCCTCAGCGCAGCAACCGTGCGATGAGGAAGGCCATTTCCAGCGCCTGCGCGCCGTTGAGCCTGGGGTCGCAGGCGGTCTGGTAGCAATCGCCGAGTTGCTGGGCGCGGACGCCGCCCGACCCGCCCACACATTCGGTGACGGGAGAGCCGGTCAGTTCGAAATGGACGCCGCCCAGGCAGGTGCCCACGGACGCATGCATTTCGAAAGTCCGTTCCAGTTCGGCAAAAATGTCCGCCACATGCCGCGTCTTGTGGCCGTCGGCCGTGGTGCGGGTGTTGCCGTGCATCGGGTCGCAGAGCCAGAGCACCGGATGTTCCGCCTGGCCCACCGCGTGCAGATAGCCGGGCAGGCAGTCCCCCACCCGTTCCGCGCCAAAACGCGTGATCAGCGTCACCCGGCCCGGTTCGCGGCCGGGGTCCACCCGGTCCAGAATCTCCACCAGGTCCGCCGTGGGCATGTTGGGGCCTACCTTGATGCCGATGGGATTGCGCACACCGCGCAGGTATTCCACATGCGCGCCGTCCTTCTGGCAGGTGCGGTAACCCAGCCACAGGAAGTGCGCGCCCAGATTGTGCCACTGTCCCGCCGTGCTGCGCGTCATGGCTTCTTCATAGGGCAGCAGCAGCGCTTCGTGGGACGTGTAAAACGACACACGCCGCAGCGTTTCCAGCATGCCGCCCTCGCCCACGGTTTTCATAAAAGTCACGGCATCGGTGATCGCGTCAATAATCTTCTGGTAGGCGTCGCTGTCTGTGCTCTGTTCGATAAAGCCCAAGTCCCACTGCTCCGCGTGGTGCAGGTCGGCAAAGCCGCCCTCGATCAGGCCCCGGATGAAATTCAGGCTTGCCGTGGCATGGTGATAGCCCTCCACCATCCGCCGCGGGTCCGCGCGGCGGGCCTCCGGCACCGGGGCCATGTCATTGATCAGATCGCCCCGGTACACCGGCAACTCGGCCCCGTCCACCACTTCCATGGCCTTGCTGCGCGGCTTGGCATACTGCCCCGCGATGCGCCCGATGCGGATCACCGGCTTGCGCGTGGCATAGGTCAGCACCAGGCTCATTTGCAGCAGCACTTGCAGGAGGCGTGTCAGGCTGGCGGCCGTGCATTCCTCAAACCGCTCCGCACAGTCCCCTCCCTGCAGCACGAAACGCTTTCCCTCCGCCGCGAGCGCCAGATCGGCCCGAAGCCGGTCCACTTCGCCCGGCGCAACAAGGGGGGGCTTGCCGGAAAGCATCGCGACGGCATCGTCCACGCC
>CAZOMH010000986.1:0-1588 GCA_964580415.1 uncultured Nitrospirales bacterium | reverse complement strand
CCCCGTTGTTGCGGCAGCACACGATCTGCCGGTTGCCCCGGTTGTTCTCTATGGCGTCCACCAGGTGGAAAGCGGCCGTCGAATAGTGGGCACCGCCCCGTTTGCTCAACTCTTCGGGCTTTTCCGTCAGTTCCACATTCCGGTATTTCTCGAACAGGCTCTGTTCCACTTTCACCACTTCCTCGCCCCGGGTGCTTGTCTTCGCCTTCAGGTGGTCCAGCACCGTTCCCGTCGAGTAGTAATACTGCAGGTAGGGATTGACAATCATGTTTAACGCGCGCATCGCCGTAACCATGTTCGCGCAGGTCGGTTAATACTCCCACTCCTCCGCGGCATTCTCAATAAACTTCTCGATCACGGTCTGCGTGATGTCCGTTCCCAGGAACATAAACTTCCGCACCCACGCGAGGTGGTTCAGGCCCACATAGTCCAGTTCGAGGTCGCCCACCTCGCCGCCCGTGTGCTTCAGCACATCCATAATGATGCCGATGGGCACGTTGCACAGGCCCACCGTCCTAATCTTGCTGTGCTTGAGCACCGCCTCGGTGTTGATGCCCGCAGGATTGGTAAAGTTGATCAAAAAGCCCCTGGGCGACAGTTCTTCCATCGCATGGGCAACTTCAAGAATGCGCGGAATCGTGCGCAGCGCGCAGGCAAATCCACCGACCCCCGTGGTCTCCTGACCGACGATGCCATACTTCAGCCCCAGCTTCTCGTCGTTAATCCGCGCCTGCATCTGCCCCACGCGAATCTGCGTAATGACGTACTTCGCGTCCTTCACTGCGGCCCGCATGTCGCCAGTCGCGTGAACCGTGAAGGGATTGCCGTGCTTTTCCGCCATCCGCCGCGCAAATGCGGCATTGACGGACAGGCGCTGTTCGTCGCGGTCCATCATCCATACTTCAGAAACGGGAATCCGGTCCAACCGGCTGAAAAGCCCGTCCAACAGTTCCGGAGTATAGGAACTTCCGCCGCCGATAACCGTCAGCTTCATGGTTCGTAAATCCTTTTCTCACTGGCACTTGCAAAGACGGGCACACGTGATGGCCCCACGGAAGGAGTCGGCGGCGTGCAGCCACGCGATACTGCCGCCAACCATGTCGGTATCATAGTCGCCAAGCCCCGTAAAAGTCAATTTTCAGCCCCATTTCGGTAGGGGTATTCCTACACGGCGGTAGGAAACCGAATTTCCGGTCCGCCCCTCCCTTGCGACTACCCCGGCACGAAAACAGGCCGAACCGCAACGCCAAGCACAAGGCCGCAGAGACGGCGACGATACGTGTCCGTATACGGGGTTCTGGCACCGTAATCCAAAGTTCCTCCCCCTGTCCATGCGTCTGTACTACTGGTGGCTGCATTCGCGTACCCGGCCCTCGCGGGCCGGGATGGTCAATGTCGCGCTTTCAGCGCTCCAAACGATGAATCGGACCAGTCCACTTACTGTTCCGCCGATTCTATTCTGGATTCTGACTTCTGGACTCTTTTGGTTGCGGCCACCGACCGCGCCAGGTATTTACGCGCTTGTTGAAACCTTAACACCGTCCCGTTAGAATCCCCGAAACTGCGGACCGGGACGCAACTGGACCGC
>CAZOMH010000985.1:0-1592 GCA_964580415.1 uncultured Nitrospirales bacterium | reverse complement strand
CGGACGCAGAACCCCAAGCGCACCACCGCGCAGGACCGCGCCTTGCAGGAGCGCACCTTCTACGGCAAGGAGAAGAAGTCGCTGGCCTACGTCATCGCGATCATGAACATGATCCTGCACGGCATTGAGGCGCCGAATATTCTCCATGTCAACACCCTGGCCGAGAACCTGGCCGACGTGCAGGAGAAGGACCGCTTCGACATCATCCTCGCCAACCCGCCCTTCGGCGGCAAGGAACGCAAGGAGGTCCAGCAGAACTTCCCGATAAGGACCGGCGAGACGGCGTTCCTGTTCCTCCAGCATTTCATCAAGGTGCTCAAGGCCGGCGGCCGGGCGGGGATCGTGATCAAGAACACCTTTTTGAGCAACACCGACAACGCCTCCGTGAGCCTGCGGCGGAAACTGCTGGAGGAATGCAACCTGCACACCGTGCTGGATTGCCCCGGCGGCACCTTCCAGGGGGCGGGCGTGAAGACCGTGGTGTTGTTCTTCGAGAAGGGCACGAAGACGCGGAAGGTGTGGTATTACCAGCTCGATCCCGGCCGGAACCTGGGCAAGACCAACCCGCTGAATGATGGTGACCTGATTGACTTTATTGACCAACAGAAGACGTTTGCGGATTCGGACAAGAGCTGGAGCGTGGACGCGGCGGCCATTGATCTGGCGACCTGCGATTTGTCGGTGAAAAACCCCAACGGCGGCGAGGAAGTGCAGCACCGCCGTCCGCAGGAGATCATGGACGAGATCGCCGCGCTGGATGCCGAGAGCGCGGACGTGCTGGAGAAGATCCGGGGGCTGCTGGGATGAAGCAGGGGTGGGAGACAAGACGGCTCGCTGATGTCTGCGAGGTGTTTGCTGATGGCGACTGGGTGGAAAGCAAAGACCAGTCGTCCGAAGGCATCCGCCTGGTTCAAACCGGTAACGTCGGTGAAGGTGTTTTCAAAGACCGAGCCGAAAAAGGGCGCTACATAGCAGATGACACGTTCAAGCGTCTGCATTGCATGGAAGTCTTTGAAGGCGATTGCCTCATCTCTCGCTTGCCTGACCCCGTTGGGCGAAGCTGCCTGCTGCCGGACACGGGCAAACGAATGATCACTGCCGTTGATTGCACCATCGTTCGATTCAAGCGCGGCACGTGTCTGCCGACGTTCTTCAACTTCTACTCCCAATCTGACGAGTATCTTGCCGCTGTCGCAAAGGAATGCACTGGGACGACTCGAAGCCGCATCAGCCGGAGCAACCTCGCGCTGACGCCCATCCCCGTCCCCCCGCTCCCCGAGCAGCGGCGGATTGTGGGGATTTTGGACGAGGCGTTTGCGGGGCTGGCCACCGCCCAGGCCACCGCCGAAAAGAACCTCCAAAACGCCCGCGCCCTCTTCGAAAGCCACCTCAATGACGTGTTCACCAAGAAGGGCGAGGGGTGGGTGGAGAAGCCCCTTACTGAGTTGTGCGACCCCTTGCGAGTCATCACGTACGGTGTCATCAAACTCGGCGACGAAACCCCAAGCGGCGTGCCATGCCTTCGCACGAGCAACGTCCGGTGGTTGCGAATCGACACTGAGGGCATGAAACAAATCGCCCCATCGCTCTCT
>CAZOMH010000984.1:0-1592 GCA_964580415.1 uncultured Nitrospirales bacterium | reverse complement strand
TCATGGGCGGCCGCGATCAATTCGCGCAGGTCCTTCACCCCTGCCGTGACGGCGTTGAGCGGCGCAAAGACCGAACTGGTGCGCATGGCGATGAGCCGCGCAAGGGCGGTTTTGCCCGACCCGGGCGGGCCGTAGAGGATCAACGAGGTGACCCGGTCCGCCTCGATGGCCCGGCGCAGGATTTTGCCCGGGCCGAGAATATGCTCCTGCCCGACCACGTCATCCAGCGTCCGCGGCGCCACCCGCCGCGCCAGCGGCGCCTCCCGGCGAATCCGGTCGGCCGCGGCATGTTCAAAGAGATTGTCCGTCATGGGGGGGATTGTAGCCGCGCGGGGTCCGGCGCGGCAAGGAGGAGATGGGAATCATGCGAAGCATGGGAGTAATGGGAACTATGGGACCGGGAGAAGACAGACGCCGCAGATTATCAAGCAATTGACACAGACTGCGGCGGGAACGCCGCAGCCACAAAGCGGCCCCGCATGCATTATCCCGCCGCAAGCAAATATTGCCTGCGGATTCTGGTGCCAGTACCCGTCTTGACAACGATGCCTTGATCATACATACTCGTATGCATGAGAACTACACTCAATATAGACGATGCGGTGCTGGAAAAGGCCTCGAAACTTACGGGGGTGAAAGAGAAGACGGCCCTGGTCAGAATGGGGCTGGACGCACTTGTTGCCCGCGAGAGTGCGGCCCGTCTTGCGGCGCTGGGCGGAACGGAGAAGAAGCTGAAGCCCATCCCCCGCCGCAGGCAGCCCTGAAATGATTCTGGCCGACACCTCGGTTTGGATCGACCACCTGAGGCATGGGAATCCACGGATGAAACAGCTTTTGTTGGCGGAATCCGTGGCCTGCCACCCCTTTGTCATCGGCGAACTGGCCTGTGGGAGTCTGGGCAACCGGGAGAGAATACTGTCCCTCATACAGGCACTTCCAGCGTTGCCTGTGGCCGAGGGAAAGGAGATACTCTACTTTATAGAGAACCATCGCCTGATGGGGCGGGGGCTCGGGTTCATAGACGTTCACCTGCTTGCGTCCGCCCGATTAGCCGCAGCCCCGCTATGGACGCTGGACAAGCGCCTGAGAAAGGCGGCGCAGGAACTTGAACTCGACGGCGCATGAGGATGGGGTTTCGGGGTCGCACTGCCTGACGATGGTCAGGGAATAATGTTGCCGTCGCCCATGGCTTTCGGCACCGCCAGGCCGGACCGGGACCTGACGCCGAATTTGAATCTCCGCGCCCGGTCTGCGAACCTATGCATGCGGGCCGCAGCGACGCGGCCGAGGAGGCAGCCATGAAAGTGCATGATTTCGCCTACCAGGTGGCCGTGCGCACGATGGAACTGCTGGAGCAGTCCCATCATTACAAGATTTCGGACGCGCACCGGAAAGAGGTGACGGCGGCGATACTCAAGGAGGTCGGCGCCATCATCAGCAAAGCGTCGGAACCGCAGAAGAAGAAATAAACGGCGCGGTGCGCCGCGGCAACTGCCGGAAGGAACACGGACACATGTCGAAACTGTGGGGCGGCCGCTTCGCCCAGCGCCTCCACCAGCGCGTCGGTCTGGCCCTCGAAGCGGTGTCGTTTG
>CAZOMH010000983.1:0-1594 GCA_964580415.1 uncultured Nitrospirales bacterium | reverse complement strand
CGTGCCGCGCGCGTGGCTTGGCGCGGAGTTCATCCGGATCGCCGAGGCCATGCGGGCGGCCAACGAACGCGCTTACCGGCACATGTACCTGGGCGAGGTGACCGGCACCGGCGGGCAGGTATTCGACAACCTGAAGCTGCGCGCTGTTGCCCCCGAGGAATGGCAGGGGCTGCACACCTACAGCGGGCTGGACTTCGGCTTTGCGACCGACCCAGACACCTTCGTGCGCTGCGCTTACGACCGAAAGCGGCGAAGGCTGTATCTGGTGGCGGAATACGCGAACACCGGGCTGCTGGCGGATGCGCTGGCCAAAGCGATCCGCCCGAAATGCGGCGGCGACATCCTTACCTGCGACAGCGCCGACCCGCGCAGCATCGCGGGATTGCGTGCTTTGGGCATGCGGGTGATCGGCGCGAAGAAAGGCCCGGACAGCGTGGAACATGGGATGAAGTGCTTGCAGGGCTTAACAGAAATCGTGATCGACCCGACAGTCTGCTCGTTCGCGGCCAAGGAGTTCAGCGCCTACGAATACGACCGGGACAAGGCGGGCAACATCCTGCCGCGCTACCCGGACCGGGATAACCACACGATTGACGCCGTGCGTTATAGCATGGAAAGCGTGAGCGCGCTGAAAACGGCGATCGTGCCCAGATGAATGAGGTGAGAACGTGTTTGCATTGGATCAAAACCTGTTGCTGCCGGACGGAAGCCCGCCGCCGCAGTTGCTGGCGGCTTTGCTTTCGGCGCAGGAAGAGCTGTGCAGGAAACGGCTGAACCGAATGCACGAGGAGTACGCGGTCAGGCCGTCCATTCTGGGGCGGACGCGCGGCTTCGGGCTACCCAACAACCGGCTGGCGCACCATTACCCGGGGTACATCGTGTCCGTGGCCAGCGGGTATCTGGTGGGGTCGCCGGTGAAGTACAGTTTGGCCGATCAGCCGGACGCCTTGCAGCCGATCCGGGACGCGATGGACCGCTCCGACTGCGCGAGCGTGGATTCCGAGCTGGCTGTGGACGCCGCTATTTACGGCAAGGGGATTGAGCTGTGCTACGCGGACGGGCAGGCGCAGCCGCGAACCGCGCAGATTGACCCCCGCCGCTCGTTTGTGGTGTATGACGACACCGTGGCCCATGCGCCGCTGTTCGGCGTGACCAGCCACGACGTGCTGAATGCCCGGCTGGAAAAGCGGTACGAGGTTGTGGACGTGTACACGGCGGCCGAGCACATTGCTTACCAGCGCGCCACGCCGTCCGCACTTACGGAAACCAGCCGGGAACCGCACTATTTTGCCGCGGTGCCCATGATAGAGTACTGGAACAACGCGCAGGAAACGGGCGACTTCGAGCCGGTGCTGTCGCTGATCGACGCGTACAACACCCTGCAAAGCGACCGCCTTAACGACAAGCAGCAGTTTACCGACGCGATCATGGTGCTGAAGGGCGTAGGGTCGCTGGGTGCAGAGGACGCGGAGACCGAAGAGACCCCCGCGACGCAGGAGGGTGGCACGCTGATCCGCCCGGAGCAACCGATCAGCGAAGCGCCGCTGACCCCGTCCGAACGGCTGCGGCTGACCAAAACCCTGTTTTTACCGGG
>CAZOMH010000982.1:0-1595 GCA_964580415.1 uncultured Nitrospirales bacterium | reverse complement strand
CGCCTTCGCGGAGAAATTCGGCAGCCGTTTCGCGATCACCTTCACCAACGGCACCGCGACCTTGCACGCCGCGCTGCTCGCCCTCGGCGTCGGCCCCGGCGACGAAGTGATCGTGCCGGCCCTGACGATGTCGAGCACCTCGATCGCGGTGTTGCACGCCGGGGCGCGCCCGGTGTACGCCGACGTCGACGCGGCGACCTTCAATCTGTCGGCCGCCACGGTGGCGCCGCGGATCACGCCGCGGACCAAGGCGATCATGCCGGTGCATTTCGGCGGACGCATCTGCGACATGGACCGGCTGAACGAAATCGCCGCCGACCATGGCGTGCCGATTGTCGAAGACGCCTGCCATGCCTGGGGGGGGCGGTGGGAAGGCAGGGGTGCGGGAACACTGGGCCTTTGCGGCATATTCAGTTTCCAGCTTTCCAAGAACATCACCGCCGGCGAGGGTGGTGCGATTGTGACGGACAATGCGGAACTGGCGGCCATGTGCCGTTCGATTACGAACTGCGGACGGGCGGCAGGCGCGCCGTGGTACCACCATGTGAACGCGGGCACCAACGCGCGGCTGACGGAATTCCAGGCGGCGCTGCTTTCCTGCCAGATTAAGCGCCTGGGCGAACAAACGCTGACCCGCGAGCGCAATGCGGCCATACTCAACAGCGCACTGGAAGAAATCGGGGGGCTGATTCCGCAGCCCGGGAGCAACCGGATCACGCGGCGGGCCTATCATCTGTACTGTCTGCGGATTGACGCGGAACTTTTCGGCTGTTCGCGTGCGCAGTTTGTGGCGGCGGCGAACGCCGAGGGCTGGCCGGTGGGCGCGGGGTATCCCCTGCCGCTGTACGAGCAGCCGGTGTTCAAGGATCATCCGGGCCGCCATGGCGGGGGCGCGTGTCCCATTGTGGAAGACCTCTGTTACCGGAGCGCGATGTGGTTTGGCCACGAAAAACTGCTCGCGACGGAGGAGGACATGCACGATATCATCCTGATTGCGGAAAAAATAAAGGCGGGTGTCGGGGCGCTCCGGAACCGGCAGGGTTAAACCCAATCTGAGTCCCGGCGGCGAATTGTCCCCAACGCCCCCCGGGCGGATACAATGCAACAGGCTTTGAAATATCAACATAGACGCAGTTGTCCCACAGCGGCCCGGACGACCGCCGCCCGAAGGCGGCTCAGGACCGAAAAGGAATCAAAACCATGAGTGAAGAAAACACCTCAAAACTGCGGAAGCTTCTGGGCTATGCCGTCAAGAACGGCGCTTCGGATCTGCATCTCACCGTGGGAACCGCCCCGGCGGTGCGCATTGACGGTGAAATCCGTTTTCTTCCGGCCGATCCGCTGTCGCTGTCGGACATGGAATCGTTTCTTGGCGAAATGATGACCCCGGAACAGCGGGCCGTCTATGATGAACGGGGCGATTTCGACCTTGCGCACGGCGTTGCCGGGCTTGGGCGTTTCCGTGTGAACATCATGCGCCAGCGCGGGTCCGTTGCGGTGGTCATGCGCCATGTCAAGGGCAAGATTCTGGACTTTGATTCGCTGCACCTGCCGCCGGTGCTGGGGCGCATAGCCGACATGCCGCGCGGGCTTGT
>CAZOMH010000981.1:0-1598 GCA_964580415.1 uncultured Nitrospirales bacterium | reverse complement strand
CACGTTCATTTCAGGCGTCTCCCCGTCGCCCTCCAGCGCGCGGACCTGCTTTTCGCTAAGGTACCCGTTGTCGGCCAGAACGGTGTGGGGGCACTCAAGCACCGGGGGGATGCCCCGGACTCCCGTGACCAGTTCATTGCGATCCGAGGCGCACTGGCTCAGATGCGCGCTGAGCACAAACTGGCTGCCGTCGGCGTCCACGGTGGCCTGGCCGTTGTAGGCCTGCTCGTAGGGGCTTTTCTTGTTGTGCCGCATGAGCCTGCTGTCGGGGTCGGTCAGGTTCTCCTGCTCGTCGGGCGCGGGCGTCGGGTCGGGGGGCACAATGTGCCGGCCCTTGGCGGAGCCCTCACGCTCTTCCCTTTCCTGCACCTTGCGCTCGTATTCGGCCTGTTCGGCCTGTGCTTTCTTCTTGGCCCGTTCTTCGATGCGGTGGCGGGCGGCCTCCAGTTTTTCCTTGAGCGCCTTGTGGCGGGACAGCTCGTCGGGCAGTTTCTGCCCGTCGTCGCCCCCGCCGCGGTCCGCCCGTTCGGCCTGCCCCATCAGGTCGCGCACCTCCAGCTCCAACTGTTCGACCAACTCCCCCGCCCGGTCGTAGCGCACGTTGCGGTTCTTGCTCGCGCTGGCCTTGAGCGTCGTCCCGTCCACGCTGACCCGGCCCACCTTGAGCAGCTTGAGTTCTTGCGCCATCTCCAGCACGCGTACGAAACACGAGGCCACCGCCTCGAAGTTTTCCACCCGGAACGCCGCAATGGTGTCATGGTCCGGGTGCGTGTCAGCCGTCAGGTAACGCACCGCGATGTCCCGGTGCGTGGCCCGCTCGATGCGCCGCGAAGAGAATATACCGTTGGCGTAGCAGTAGATGAGAAGCGACAGCATCATGTGCGGCGGGTACTGGGCGCTGCCCGAACCCCGCAGGTTCACCTTGAACACTCCGGTGTCCAGCGTGTCCACCGCCTCGATGACGAAATGCACCAAATCGTCGTCGGGAACCCACTCGCGAAGATCGGGCGGCAGAAGAAGCGGTTGATTGCGGTCGGCGGATAGAAATCGCGTGCTCATGGGGGAAGTATAACAGGCTCCAAGGCCTTATGCAATACTTATATATATCTTCTAGCCTTAGTTAAAGCCCGACAGACTGCTAACCCGCATATCTCACCAGTCATTGCGAGGAGGGCTTCAGCCCGACGCGGCAATCTCTTGAAGCGACGGCCCGTACCGCTCCGCATATGGCGGGCATGAGATTGCTTCGCTTTGCCCGCAATGACGTTCTGTCCTGTGGTCTTGGATTACAAAGGCATCGTTGGCTTGGTCTTACGCGGGACTGGTGTGAACTGGTGAGATATCCGGGCTAGCAGTCTGTCGGACTTTGCTCGGGACATTCCTCTTCCTTGGGTTTGGCGGGCCGATTTTGTTTCGCCCGGCCGCCGCAGCGTAGCCATTAAACGTCCTGTCGGCGGGTGTCAGTCTTTTGCGGGTGATGCCCGCAGCCCTTTTTCCTGCCTCATGTGGGGCTTGTCTGCAGTGTTTGGTCGAGTTTCATGCGCCACAGCCGCTTCACGTTGTAGGCCAGGGTCACCAACTTCCATTCACCGCCCGCT
>CAZOMH010000980.1:0-1608 GCA_964580415.1 uncultured Nitrospirales bacterium | reverse complement strand
GGCTGCGCCCACCCCATGTCATCCACATAGATGATGAGCACGTTTGGCTTGGCGGATATGGGCGCCTCAACCGCGTACAGCGCTGAAAGCGGTATGAGTACCAGGGCGGTGAGAATATGGAGGGTGTTATTGTTCATCGTTGATGTCTAACCATGTGGATCTGTTTCATTTGCCCACCGATTGTGGGAGTGTTTTCAAAGGCTGGCTGGCCCGTCTTCGCCATCATAGCTTAATTCCCATGCCCTCTGGCGGCAGCAGTACGCCGCGTTTCGTGAACCAGTCGCGCATGAGGCGGTTGACCTCATCCGTCCTCTCAGTGGGCACGCTGTGGCCCACACCGTCGAACACATGCCGCTCGTTCGGCACGCTGTTCTTGTCCAGCGCCTGCTTGAAGAGTTCTGAGCTTTCCGGCGGCACCGTTGTGTCCTTCGAGCCCTGCAGGATCAGGAACGGCACCCGCACCTGCGCCGCCACGTCCGTTGTCGGCGCCGCGGCAGTCGAGCCTTTCGCGGTCTGAACGCCACCGGACGTGATTGCCGCTACGGCTATCTTGTCCGATGCCACGGCGGTCAGCGCGATGGTCAGGAACGCTCCCATGCTGTGTCCGTAGAGGGCAATGCGCTTCGGGTCAATATCCTTCTGCTGGCGCAGGATCTCCAAACACGCGAGACCGCGCCGGATGTTCTCGGGCCGCGCGCCGGCCTGTGAAAAGTCCACGCCCGGCCTGTCGCCGCCGCGCCCGCCGCCGCCCTTGCCCGCATGTGTGTAGTCGGTCGCAATGCAGACGAGGCCCCACTTCACCAGTTCCGAGCCGCGCGTCCGCATCATCATCTGCGCATTGCCGCCCAAGCCATGGCTGAGGATGATCGCGGGAAATGGCCCTGCTCCCTCTGGCTTCAGCAGCATCCCGCTCAGCGGCTTTCCGTCAGCCGTACAGGCCCACTGTTCGCCGTTAAGCTGGAACCCCTCGATCTTGGGCGTCTGAGCCACCTGCCCCACAACAGTCAGCGCACTCAGGACAACGAGTGCCATAACCTGTAACCAGACATTTGCTCTTCTCATGCGATCCTCCTTGCAGTTAGTAGTCAATGAAGGGCGACACTCCCAAGAGCCCTAATCGCGTACGAACAGCGCGCAGGTTTTTTCCGATGGAATCTCGAACGTCTTCGAATCGCTCTTCTCTCTTACGTGCGCGAACGGACCGGGCTTGAACGCCTTCAGCTGGGAGACGGATATTCCGGCCGAGTCCACAACGTCCAGCATGGGGCGTCCGTCGAGTTTCAGCACATTGCCGCACATGCAATAGATGCGGACATCCCGCGAGCCGGAGATGCGGCACGGCGTGTTGCCGTCGCCCGCATTCGCCCGTTGGATGGTCCCGGCCTCCACCTTGTAGTAGTAGACACGGAGGTGCTCGCAGTCCGTGATTTCGGACTGCGGGTTGTCCGTGATCCGCTCCACGTTCAGGCCGTACAGGGACGTCGGGTTCCGAAGGCTGCGGAAGACCAGCGGGCGCCCCATGGCCATCAGACCGTAAAAGCGGCCGCCGGCCTGACCGGACAGGCAGGTGCTGGCCCGGTTCAACGTCCAGGTGCCCCGGCCGGAACG
>CAZOMH010000979.1:0-1610 GCA_964580415.1 uncultured Nitrospirales bacterium | reverse complement strand
CCGCGATCTGTGGTCGGCGCAGCACCGGTGCCGCCGCGACCGCAGCGGGCGCGGTGGTCGTTCCGGAGCCGATCCAGCGCCGCGATCCCTGAACACCGTTTTTCTTCGGCTCATCTTGGTTCAGAGTGTGCGGTGCTTGGCAAGGCGCCATCCGAAGACGATGCCTTCCAGTCTGCGCAGGCCGATCCAGAGGCGTTTGGGGCCAGGCGCCGGTGCGGACCGGTAGTGCTCATACCCGCCGAGTATGGCGATCGCGAGCACCGCTTCGGCGATCGTGTTGACCGGTTTCTCGATGGCGGCGCTCAGGGCCTCCACCTCGTCGGCCTGCAAAACCGTGCTCGCAGGTCTGCCCGGATCCGTTCGAGCAACGTAGGTGAGTTGCAGCAGATGCCAGGCAACCACGTAGAACAGCGAGAGCGCATTCATCAGGGCATCTGCGTCATCGATCTGCAGACGCTCTGCACGAACGCCTGACTTGAGCACGTAGTGCAGGCGCTCAATCGTCCAGCGGAGCGAGTAATACCGAACCAGATCGCGGCAGTCCTGCTCACGTTCAGCGGACATCGTTGTCAGGAGAACCCAGTGGATGCCGGTCTCTTCCTCGGGTGGGTTCTCTTCCCGAGCTTCGACGACGGTCAGCGTCTGGGTTTTGGGAACGCCCTCGCGCACGACACGGCGTGGACACTTCACATCCAGCGTTCGCGAGCGCAGCGTCAGCACAGCCTCACGGCCGTGCTGCCCCGGCTTCCGCGGCACATGGACGGTCAACTGGCCTCGCACCGGCGCACAGGACGCAGCCGACAGCAAGTCAGAAGGTTCCTCGCATTCCTCCAGAATGACGCTGCGAGGGTGGGCGGCACGAACCAGCAAGTGCACGTTCGCACGGCGTGGCGTCGACAGGAACGCGTAGACGTCGCCTTCTCGGTCCTGCACCACCAGCACCGGCTGCTGCGCGGGTAGATGCTCTTGAACCGCAGCCAACCCCTGGAGCCACTTGCGGCTCTCCTTCTCTTCCGTGCGGTGCTTGCGCCGGTCACGGCTCTGCCCGGCTCGCTGCGGATCCCTGGCCCACATCTGCACATGCAGCAAGCCCAGCGGCTCGCCGTCGGTGCTGAGCGCAAGGACACCATGTCCGAACAGACCGCGGAACTTGGGGTCGTCATTGATCGGGCCCAGCCCGACTGTCGCCTTGTGCGTGCTGTAGTTGAAGACCGTCGTGTCCTGGATCGCCAGTACCAGATCCCGGCCGGAGCACCGTGCAGCGGTCTGCTGATAGTGCCCATGGAGGAGCCCGTCGGGGGTCGTATCGTCGTGCCGCAGCAAGCGCCGCGCAGCCTGCCTGACCCCGGGGCCGCATGCCGAGGAGTACGACTCATCAGGTTTGTCGGCCAAGCAAGAGACGATCATGGTGGCGACACGGCGGTAACGAGGGTCCGGCACGTCCGATCCGGCAAACTCCGCGGGGGCCCAGGGTTCTGGCATTGGGTGGCATCCTCACATTCGCTGAGCGGTCTGCCACTCAGGGTACCATCACCAGCCGTTGTAATGCAACAAAAGATACTAATGCTATCCAATAGTCTGAATCCAGATGAGCCCCTGCGGACGGGGGC
>CAZOMH010000978.1:0-1614 GCA_964580415.1 uncultured Nitrospirales bacterium | reverse complement strand
GCCTGCGTGACGCGCGGCTGGGCCGGCTGGGCGACGCCCGCCGCCAGGAGGCGCCGCCGCAGAAGAGTACCGCCGAGGACAACCGGCGCTGGACTGAAAACACTGCCAAGGATTTCCTTGCCAGGATGTCGCCGGCGGAAAAAGCCAGGTACGACACGTTCGACCCGAAAGTGCGCGGCGCGTTCACACAGGGCATGTTCAACCCCTACATGGTGGATTTGGCCCTGAAGAATCCGCGCATCTACATTATGCCCATGGTTCTGGACGATCCATGGATAAAACAGTGCATCGGCAACATGGCGGGCCAGTTGCGCCGCATCGACAAGGCGGCGCGGGAGACTGGCGCCACCACGGCGGTGCTGTCCATACCGGACGGCGTGTATGTGAACACCGCGGCGCGGCAGAACATCACCCGGGTGGGTTATGAAATCGACCCGGCGCTTATGACCGCGGACAACGCCGACCAGGGCATACGACGCGCCTGCGAGCAGGCGGATGTGCCGTTCAACACGGTCAGCAAAGGCTTTCTCGACCGCGCCGACGAAACGGACCTGTTCTTTGAACTGGACGGGCACCCGAGTCCGAAGGGGCATGCCCTCTTTGCGGAACTTGTCACCCCCATCGTGGAGCGCATGATCAAACCGGTGGCGCCGAGGCTCAAGCAGTGACCGGCGAAGCCTCCACCGCCGCCCCCCCCGAAACCCCGCGGGACGGCGCGCTGCGCCGCAGCCTGTTCACGCTGGCAGCCGTGCTGTTTCCCGTGGCGGTCCTCTTCGGCGCGCTGGAACTTGGGGCGCGGGTTTGGGAACTGTGGAACCCGCCCATGCGCGTCGATCTGGGACAGGGTTTCGACGATTCCAGCCGTCTCTTCCTGCCGGGTGCCAAGGACCGCGCCCGGATGGCCACCAACCCGGACAAACTGGTGTCGTTCCGGGACGAATCCTTCGCCAAGGTCAAACCGCCGCGCACGCTGCGCATCTTCGCGCTCGGAGGCTCGTCGGTCAACTATGCCCAACCCTATTTTGACGACATGGCAAAACGCCTCCAGGAAGCGCTTAAAGCCCGCTTCGACGCGGTCGAAGTAATTGACTGCGGCGGACTGTCCTATGGCAGCCACCGGCTCGTGCTTGTTGCGCGCGAGGTGGTTCAGTACGACCCCGACCTGCTTCTTTTTTATGAAGCCCACAATGAATTCGAGGAAATGCAGCAGTTGGACCTGGCCAATCTGCCCGCGGCGAACACACAGCGCGTGTTATCGTATTCGGCGCTGTACCGTTTCATCCGGGACCTGGCCGCCAAGCGGGCAATCGGCCGCCTGGAGGGCGAAAAGCGGCAGCGCGACCTGGCCAACACACTGCCGGACGCATCCAAATCGTGGATGCATCCGTTCACCCCCGGGGAAATTGCCGGGCGCATGCATGCCTATCACGACAACCTCACCGCCATCGTCCGTCTCTGCCGCGAACACAGCGTGCCGGTCATCCTCGCCAGCGTGCCGTCGAACCTGATCAGGCCCAGCCTGCCCGGACCCGAAGGCGCGCGCTACGAGAAGGAAGTGCTGCCGCTCTTCTCGTCCGGGGAATGGGAAAAGGGCGCTGCGCTGGGCCGCGATAT
>CAZOMH010000977.1:0-1619 GCA_964580415.1 uncultured Nitrospirales bacterium | reverse complement strand
TATTGTCGGATCTTCCCGCGGATTTCCGGACGGGCTGGAACCGACTGCGCATGCCCCCCTTGCACAAGCGTTGCAGGTGGCGTTGTGCTCAAAACGGGCTACTATATGCACTGTGTTGTGGCATGGTCTCCGGACCGCGACACGCTTCCGACCGAAGGTCTCCTCTTCCTTTCGCTGTACATCCGCCACCACGCTCCGCTCCCGCTCGGTCCCCTTGCGCGCGAAGCGCGCCGCCTCACCGGCCCGACAAGATAGAGTTGTCGCCGATCACGGAAACCTCTGCGGGATGTGCATTGGGCGGCCGGCGCAGGGTGTCCGATGGCAACTCGCCGAAACAGTCCTTGTAAGCTCGGGAAAAGTCGCCGAAATGCCAGAATCCCCACAGGAGCGCCTCTCTCGTTACCGTGGTTGAAGCATGATTCGCCGCGCGCAGCGACCTGCGCACCTGGTGCAACCGGAACCGGTTCAGGTATGCAATGGGACGCATCCCCATCAATTCTTTGAAGGCATATTGCAAAGTCCGCTCGCTGACACCCGCTGCCTCACACAAATCCCCAATGCTGAGCTTGTCTGCGGCGTGTGCCAGCGCGTAATTCTCCGCGACTTGTACGACGCGACTGCGGGCCAGCCGAGTCCGGTCTTGGGAAACAGGTTCGACATTGTCTGTCGATTCAAGGGCGGCCAGCAGGGACTCAAGGATTTGTGTCTGGGCGACGGCCTGTGTTTGAGGCAGTTCGAACACGTCCGGTTGCCGCGCGGCCTGATCCACAAGGTACCGGACAAGGCCATATAGTTCGCGGGCGGCGGAAGGGTTTGACTGGAGCAATTCGACGCCATTGGGGAGCGGCAATTCGTCTTCCCGGCGCCTGCGTCGCAGTTCCATCCGAAGTTCATCGCAGGGCAGCAACAGGACCACGCTCTCATAACCGGCCGAAACCACAAACTCGACCTCTACCCCCGGCCCGCATGCCAAGAGGCGGTCCGGGCCGACGGATAATCCGTTCATCGTCCCGCAGGCGCAGGGGCCAAACACGGTGAAGGCCACAAAGTCGGCGGGCAGTTTTGTGCGTGTGCGAAGCGCCAGGTTTGTGGAATGAAAGATGAGCACGCTGGTATCGAGGTTGACGGTAACCCGTCGGGCCCGAAGCGGCCGCGATTCCAACTGAACCGCATCCAGTTCAACCACCTGGATCATGTCGCCGACAGCCGTGGGATCGGTGAGTTCCGTCACCGTAACAGCAGACAACCTGCCACAGGCGTCATGCGGGGTTGATGGCAACAACGGTGTCATGATTTGCGGAATTCCGATAGACGCCGAAGGCGGCCATTGATACACTATATAAAATGGACATAGCGTCCCTGGTGTTCACTGTGTCTTGGCGCGGTCGGATACGGAGAAGAGCATGCTTCCAACGGGCACACGCACAACAGGTGTCACCGCTATTCTATCAGTCTTTTGTGCGTGAAGGCCACCAATCTGCCGGGCGGCTGTTTTACCGAACGGGAAACCGAACATTTTGCCCCTTGTCGCCGGTGGGACAGGTTATTCTGAGGTCAGCGGCCTTCACCGGGCCTGGAATCCGATTTTATGGGCGCTTCAAACGCGGGGAATTCCCGGC
>CAZOMH010000976.1:0-1621 GCA_964580415.1 uncultured Nitrospirales bacterium | reverse complement strand
AATCGAGATCGGCCGTCGTGGTGACCATCGGATGCAGCCTCAGCCGCGCCGGCGCGGGCGCACATGCGCCAACCCGGTGGACGCGCGCCAGCAGTGCCCCCAGCCGCCCCCACAGCGCGTCGCCCGGATCAGCCGGTTCGATCGGTCTGCCGCCGCGCTTCGGGAACAGGGCGAATGCGATACCGTCCGCATCGCCCAGCGTTCCACCCTGCGCCAGCGGCAACGGCGCAATCACCGGAATCTCATCCTCAATGCACGCCAGCAGGAAGGCGTGCTCGTCCGAGATCGCCGCACGCGTCCACCGTCCCGGACGGTAAAATTTCGCCACGATCTGCTGTCCGTCTTCCAACTCCACGGCGTACACACGGTTGATATAGCTGGGCAAAGGACGGAGCACCCCCGTGCAGCGCTGCCGCATGGCCTGCTCAACCGCATCCAACACACGGTCCGGCATCAGCGATGCGAAATCAGCGTTCATGCGCCCCTTCTTTTATCCGCCGTTTCAACCCCATCCCTTCCAATACGCGCCCCGCCTCGATGTAAAGGTCGGCCAACCCGTATGCGTACTCGCTGTTCTGGAATTTCGTCAGCACACACGCCTGTTCCGCCAGCTTCACGGCTTGGACAATATTCCTGTCCGGGCGCTCCTTCACCGCCAGACCTTTGGCGTAACGGAACAGGGCCTCACCATTCTGGGTCTCGCGTTTCAACACCTCCCGATACTGCCGGTCCGCCTCGGCGAACTCGCCCACCGTCATGGCCACCTGCGCCAGCTCCATCCGGTAACCGGTCACTTCCGGGGCCCCCGCCACCGCCCGCGCGAAATTCAGGTACGCAGCCTCGGAGTCGCCCATCGCCCGCAGACAATACGCCAGCCCGTAATGCGCCGTCGCAGGCGCCGGCACAAACGACAGCAGAGTCTCGTAACATTTCGACGCGCCTTTGAAATCGCCGATCACAATGCGCCGGCGCCCCTCCAACTCCAAAACCTCGGCAAAATAAATCAACAGCGCATCGCGCGGATTCGCCTTGGCCGCGTCGCGCACCCTGCCCAAACCGGAGTCGCCCTGACCTTTTGCACGCTGCGTCAACGCCTCTGCGGCAAGGGCGCGCGCACCCAAGCACGCCGCCGCCTTGTCGAGCTGCGCCAAGAACACCGCCTGATCCACCCCGCCAGGCACGACCCATGACAGCTTCTTCTGGCGGCTTTTCTCCAACGCCGCAGGTTGAAGCACCGCCGCGCTTTTCCCGAAAACCGCCCGCGGCGCGCGCCACGCCGACAACCATGCCGGTTCGGGCTCCATCTGCTTCAGCCACGCTGCCAGACCCGGACCGTCGCACACCCAACAGGCCAACACTTCCGGCAACGCCCGCAGCCCCCCGCGCACGAAATCGCGAACCACAGGCGTCGTGTCGAATAACCCCAACATCCCGTCCATCGGCGCAGTAATCGTCCGCCCCCCGCCCACCAACAGCCAGTCGTATGGCCCTGTCTGCCACACCTGAACGTCCGAGAAAACCCGCGCGAACGTTTTTGCGATCCCTGCAAAGCGTCCGGGGGACAAGAGCCGCGCATCCAGATGCAACGCGACAATCCCGTCAGCCGACAGCGCCTCCCGGC
>CAZOMH010000975.1:0-1622 GCA_964580415.1 uncultured Nitrospirales bacterium | reverse complement strand
AAAGCACAGGGTGACTGGGCGCTGTGCGCGGGCATCAACCGCTTCGTCTTCCACCGCTACCAGGCGCAGCCCTGGCTGGACCGCTTCCCCGGCATGACCATGGGGCCCTATGGCGTCCACTGGGAACGCACGCAAACGTGGTGGGACATGGTGCCCGCCTACCACCTCTATCTGAGCCGCTGCCAGCAGATGCTCCGGCGCGGTCTGTTCGTCGCCGACATCCTCTATCTCGCCCCCGAAGGCGCGCCCAACGTGTTCCGTCCGCCCAGTTCCGCTCTGCAGGGAGAGCTGCCGGATCGGCGCGGCTACAATTTTGACGGCTGCGCGCCGGACACGCTCATCGAGCGGGCCTCGGTGAAAGATGGACGCATCGTCTTCCCAGACGGCATGAGCTATCGGCTGCTGGTGCTGCCGCGCTTCGACACCATGACGCCCCGCCTGCTAGAAAAGATTGTTGCGCTGGTGGAGGACGGCGCGACCATCATGGGCGCGCCCCCACGCAAATCACCAAGCCTCGTTGGCTATCCGAAGTGCGACGAACAGGTGCAGCAGTTGGCCGCGAGACTCTGGGGCACGGACAATGCAGCCGCGCCACTGGGAGCGCAGGCATCCCCGCCGGCTCCAGAGACCGGAAACAACAACTTGCTCCAACACAAGGTCGGCAAGGGCATAGTCATCCTGGACGCGGAGGCCTTCGCGCCGGCGCTGGCCAACCCATTGTCGGACGCCAAGTGGATATGGTCGGCCGGGGGCAACCCGGCCGTCTCCGCGCCGCCCGGAAAACGACACTTCAGTCTCGGGTTTGAGATTAAGGGGGACGGCGTCATCCAGTCGGCACAGGCGGCCATGACAGCGGACAACAGCTTTGAACTGATCATCAACGGGCATCCGGCCGGCAGGGGAAGCAACTTCACCGTCATCACGACGTTGGACGTCGGCACCCTGCTTGAGCGCGGAGGACATAACCGGCTGTGGGTGACTGCCAACAACGGCGACAACACGCCCAATCCGGCCGGGCTGATCGGTGCGCTGCATATCTACTTCGCCGACGGAACCACACAGGTCGTCAACACCGACGCGGATTGGGTGACCTCCCCTACCGACAACGGTGAATGGAAACACGCCACGGAACTTGGGCCGTGCGGCATGGCGCCGTGGAATCTGAAAGGGCTCGCCCCCTGGCAGCGCGACCTCTATCCGAGCTATGACGCCACCGCAAACTTATTGTTCACCCTCCGCGTGCCGCGCGATTTCTGGTCCTATCCTTCCATGCGCTATATCCATCGCCGCGACGGCGACACGGACCTCTATTTTATTGCCAATCCGGCGGACAAGACCATAGAGGTGAACTGTCATTTCCGCGTTGGTGGCGGCCAGCCCGAATGGTGGAATCCCGTGACCGGCGAGCGGCGCGCCCTCACTCAGTTTGCTGAAGTGAAGGGGCAGACCGAAATATTTCTGGTGCTGGATGCATTTGAAAGCGGTTTCGTCGTGTTCAAAAAGCCCGGCGTGCAAACTGAGAACCCTTTACGGAACTACCCGAAACGGAAAGCCGTCCTCACGCTCACCGCGCCGTGGGAAGTATCGTTTGATCCCAAGTGGGGCGGACCGGAGAAGGTCGT
>CAZOMH010000974.1:0-1624 GCA_964580415.1 uncultured Nitrospirales bacterium | reverse complement strand
ACGGGTTGGCCATCAAGGGCTATTGCCTGATGACGAACCACACCCATGTGGTGGCCGTGCCCGAGCGGGAGCGGACGCTGTGCGATGCGTTCAAGCCGGTGCATCTGCGCTATGCGCAGCATGTGAACCGGACCCGGGGCATTATGGGGCATGTGTGGCAAGGGCGCTTCCTCTCGTGCGCCCCGGACGATGCGCACTACCTGCGGGCGTTGCGGTACGTTGAGTGCAACCCCGTGCGGGCCGGGTTGGTGGACAAGGCGGAGGATTATCCGTGGTCCAGCGCGGCTGCACACGCGCACGGGCCGTCCGCTGGGAGGCGTCATGTTTCTCAACCTGCCGGAATCGGTGTTGAACCGCACTGTTCGACCACGCAAGCCGGGGCGGCCCGGAAAAGAAAGGACGGGAAAGTGCAAAGAGGGGACAACCCCCCGTTTCCCTTTTCGTTTCCCTTGGGCAGTCCGGCTCATCCAGGCGTGTTGTCATTTGCGGGTGTTTCCCTCGGTCCCCTTCTTCCCGTAGAATGGAACCACAACTGCGGCCGCCCCCGGCGGCACTGGAGGGCCTGCAATGTCCAAATACGTGCTTGCGCTGGACCAGGGAACGACGAGCTCGCGGGCAATTCTGTTTGACCGCGGCGGCCATGCGGTGGCGACGGCGCAGCGGGAGTTTGGGCAGATTTATCCACAGCCGGGCTGGGTGGAACATCGTCCGGAGGATTTGTGGGCGACCCAGTCGGCTGTTGCGGGGGAGGCAATGCAGTTGGCCGGGGCGGCGGTGGTGGATATCGCGGCCATCGGCATCACGAACCAGCGCGAGACGACACTGGTATGGGACAAGACCACTGGCGTGCCCGTGTACAATGCAATTGTCTGGCAGGACCGGCGCACGGCGCCGCTGTGCGATGAACTGCGCGCGGCCGGGTTGGAGGAAATGTTCCGCGCCAGGACCGGCCTGCTGCTGGACCCCTATTTCTCGGGCACCAAGGTCCGGTGGATACTGGACAACGTGCCGGGCGCCCGGGAACGGGCGCGGCGCGGCGAACTGGCCTTTGGCACTGTGGACACCTGGCTGGCCTGGAACATTACCGGTTGCGCGGCGCACGTGACCGACGCATCGAACGCATCGCGC
The DNA here is from genome assembly GCA_964580415.1 of uncultured Nitrospirales bacterium. Taxonomy (GTDB): domain Bacteria; phylum Hydrogenedentota; class Hydrogenedentia; order Hydrogenedentales; family CAITNO01; genus CAITNO01. The sequence goes on along the minus strand of CAZOMH010000974.1, from coordinate 496 downwards.
ACGCTGCTGTTCAACATCCACACCGGCGACTGGGACAACGAGCTGCTGGCGGCACTCGACGTGCCCCGGGCCATGCTGCCCGAACTGCGCGAGTCAAGCGGGGTGGTTGGATAGGCCGTGGGGGGCTTTGCGGCGGCGGGTGCGCCGCTGGCGGGCATGGCGGGCGACCAGCAGGCGGCCCTTTTCGGCCAAATGTGCATCCGGCCGGGCATGGTGAAGAACACCTACGGCACGGGCTGCTTCATGCTGCTGCACACAGGCGAACAGGCCGTGCCCTCGAAGAACCGGCTGCTCACGACCGTCGCCTGGAAACGCAGCGGCAAAATCGAATATGCGCTGGAAGGCAGCGTGTTCATCGCGGGCGCGGTGGTGCAATGGCTCCGCGACGGACTGGGCATCATCCGGCACGCCTCCGACATTGAAGCGCTGGCCCGAAGCGTGCCCGACAGCGGCGGTGTTTATCTGGTTCCCGCCTTCGCCGGGCTGGGCGCGCCCC
>CAZOMH010000973.1:0-1625 GCA_964580415.1 uncultured Nitrospirales bacterium | reverse complement strand
CTTAGGAAGAGGTCCCGCATCACAGTGAAAACTCCTCAATACGTGTGTACACCGGCCCGCCGGGTTTCAGGTCACTACGAAATAGTGCCACGGCACGGGCCCGAAATTCATCTCCATACGCGGCGGGGGCCGCAAGAACCCGGTGGTGAACCATGGCGACCAGCCCCGCCGAAGCGGACACGTCACGAATTCTGGCCAGTGTGACATGGGGATGGAAAGGTTTGTCGTCGGGGTCCAGACCGAGTTCCCGAGCCACCCGTTCGACACCATTTTGAAGAACCGACAGGTCGCCCGCGACCTGACGAATGCCGGCCCAAACCACGGCGGGTCTGCGGGTATTCGGAAAGGCACCCAATCCTTCGACCGCCAGGCGCATTGGCGGGACGCCGGTGCATAGCTGCCGCATGCTTTGGGAGAGAGCGGACTTCTGTTCTTCCGATATTTCGCCCAAGAAACGCAGGGTCAGGTGCATGTGCTCCGGTCGAACCCACGAGGCACGACCGCAGGCTCCGCGCAGGTCCGCAATCTCCCGCTGAAGGCGGAGGATGGTTGTCTGAGGCAGTTCCAGGGCGATGAAGGCTCTCATGGGCGGCTCCGCGGGAGGCGATGGGACAAATGGGACTGGGACATACGAGGGGGCAATTTCGCAACCACCGGTTGGACCACTGAAAATGCGGGCGGGTTCAGTGTCTGAACCCGCCCGCAGCCGTGTGTTTGGGATGTTTAGTTTTCGCGGACGCTGAAGCGCAATCCCCGCGCGGGGGTGCCGTCGGGCTGGGTGATGCGCGCGCTGGCGGACCATGCCCCGCCCTGCTGGTACACCGCCAGCATGACCGTATTCCATCCCTTGTTCAGCCTGACGGGCAGCTTGTCCTGTCCGGGCTGAAGGGGACGGCCCTCGTTGACTTCATGAATCTTTTGTCCGTTGAACCAGACTTTGCAGCCGTCGTTGGTGCCGAGTTCGAGAATGACATCGCGGTCTTCCCGGGCGAGAATACGGGTGCGCAGGTACACGACGCGCTGCTCTCCGCCCAGCACCTTGTCGAGCAGAATGACCCATCCGCGGGAGTCGTCGGTGCCGAAGGGAAACACCCGCCATCCGACGTTTTCATCGCCCTTTTCAGGCGGGAAAGCGACATCGAAAAGCTGGGTCGCGCTTCTTCCCTCTTCGAAATAGGGACCGGCATATTCCCAGGCGCTGATGTAGTCCTCAAACCGGTCAATCATGCCCGATACTTCGTTGACCGTCTTGACCGTGTTCACGTCCGGCTTTTCGAGCAGCAGCTTTTCGAGCCGTTCGCGGATGCCCTGCGGATCGGCGCCGCAGGTGGCCTTGGCAATACGCAGCACCGCCTGCTGGCATTCGGCGGTCAGTTCCTCGTCCTTGGCCATCTCGTCGACCAGGGCAAGGGCTTCGGGGGCGGCGATGCTGGCAACACCGGAAAGGACGGTGCGCTTCTCCGATTTGTCCTTTGCCAGTTGGGCGGCTTCGGCAAAGCGGGCGCAAACCGCGGCGGCCGTCTCGGTATCGTCCTTGCGCAGCAGCACGATGTAGCCGGAGAAAACCCGGGCGCGCTCCTTGTCGTCCCCGGGAGCTTTGAGGATGGCGAGCAGGTCGTCCACGG
>CAZOMH010000972.1:0-1626 GCA_964580415.1 uncultured Nitrospirales bacterium | reverse complement strand
GCGGCGCAGGTCCGCGTGAACGGTTGTGCGGCTCTGCACACAGAAGGCCTGCAGAAATTCTTCGGCCAGCTCGGCGTCGAATTCGCCAAGCCGGGCTTTGGGCAGTTCGGCCGCGAAGACGAGGAAGGGGCGGCCGCTGAAATCCACGGTGACTTCCGCCAGCGCCTCGTCCATGGGCACCACGGCGTGACCGTAACGGGTCAGGCCTTTGGGCTCGCCCACCGCTTTGAGAAAGGCCTTGCCCAGGCAAATGCCCACGTCTTCGACGGTGTGGTGCGGATCGATGTGCAGGTCGCCTTCGGCCTTTATCTCGAGATCGAAAAGGCCGTGGCGCGCAATATGGTCGAGCATGTGGTCAAAGAACCCCACCCCGGTGCCGATTTGGCCCGTGCCGGTGCCGTCCAGATTGACGGTTACGCTGATGCGGGTTTCTTTGGTCTCGCGTGTGATGTTGGCGGTGCGCATGGTTCTTTCCGGGTGCGCCGGGGGCGTTTTAGCGGCCCACCGCGAGCCGGTCCGCGAGGAAACGGGGAAGTTTCGCATCGAGAACGCGCCTTGCGGCCTGTTCCACCGGATACGCCACCCGGAGCAGTTCAAACGTGTTTGTTTCGGTGTCCAGCAGGCCCATGGACGCGCGCGGGTCATCGTCGCGCGGCTGGCCCACGGAACCGGGGTTGATAAAGAACAATTCACGGTCCCCCAGGTGGAAACGGCTTTCGGTGTCCACCGCATAGGCGCCGTCGGTCGACAGAATTGCCGGGGTGTGGGTATGGCCCACGAAACAGAGCCGACAGTTCTGCTCTTCAAGGAACATTGTGTGGGGCAGCACATCTTCCCAGGAAAACAAATAGGTGTTGTGGTTCTTGGGCGCGCCGTGAACGGCGACGAAATCACCGAAGTTCAGCGCATCCGGCAGGCCGCGGAGCCAGTCCAGCGTGTCGTCATTGAGTTGTTCCCGCGTCCATATGGCGGCGGTCAGGGCGATGGGATTGAATCCCCAGGGCTCTTCCAGTCCGCAGGCGACGGCGTCGTGGTTGCCGAGAATGGTGAGAATGTCACGTTCGGCCATGATCTCGACGCACTCGTTCGGGTTGGCGTTGTAGCCGACCACATCGCCCAGACAGACAACGGAATCCACTCCCAACCCGTCAATGCGGGCCAATGTCGCCTTCAACGCGTCAATGTTCGCGTGAAGGTCGGATATTATGGCATAACGCAAAGGCACCTCCAACTCGCGCGATATCGCTGTAGTCACGCCACCCCATGAACCTACACCAAAAACGCCGCCAACGGCGTCCCTCTACTGCGCCCCCAGTTTTGGGCAAGCCTCAAATCAAAACATCCCTCGTCCTGCCGGGTTGGGTAAAGGACAACGCCCGCATCGGATAAACATATTGACTCCTGATAAGCCGACACGGCGACAACGTATTTTGCCCGTAGTAGTGGTATGGAATCAAGCGAAATCGGCGGGGCCGCGCAGAATGTCTTTATCGGGGTTGACAACGGGCGAAAAGTATATTATCATACCGTTAGAAACTAAACAGTTAAACTTCTCTGTTGCGGCGTGGTGGACATGCAGCGGCGGTTCCTGTATAAGTGAATTGGGTACAGAAAGTCGGGGCGGGC
>CAZOMH010000971.1:0-1629 GCA_964580415.1 uncultured Nitrospirales bacterium | reverse complement strand
GCGGCGGACGTCGGTCCGCCGGCAGCAGCCCGTCCTGCCAGACGTAATACTCGGCAAAACAGCCCCCGGGCCACCGAAGGCATCCGGGTTTGAGCTCTTTCAACAGGTCCACCACATCGCGGCGCATGCCGTGGAAATTGTCGGCGGGCATGAGGGAAACGGCGCCAATCCAGAAAACGCCCGAGTCCTTGCTGCCAATCTCGATCCGTGCGTCCGCCGCCGCTTCCGGTGCCGCAAAGACGCCCTCCCACGGTTGCCAGCCGCCGGGTTGCAGGGTGGTTTCCTCCTGATGCACCGTCTGCGTCCTGTCGGCGTCGGTAATGCGTATCCAAAGGACGCGCCCCTTCTCCGACTTCAACCAGAGACGGAACATGTATTTCCGGTCCTTCTGGAAAGCCAGCCATGACTGCTGCTGCCCGATGCCGCCGCCCGATTCACCGTTGACCTCCACCCGCACCGCGTTCCTGCCCGTATAGGTCTCCGTTCCGTCAATGGAGACCCGCCCGCCGCCGTCCAGCGCCTGCCACCGTTTGGGCAACCCGTCTTCCGCCGCGGCAAACTTGCGGTTGGCCACCATCTCCGCGCCAATGCCCTGCCAAACGGCCCGGCGCGTGTGTTCCAGATTGTGGCCGAAAAGCATGGGAGAAATGACTGGTCCGGCCTGCCGCACGTCCAGTTCCACCCGGTTATCCCCCGCACCGGATGCCATGCAGAACAGTACAATTAGGCAGGCCCCTAAAAGGGTAGGGGCGACCCGGCAAGAAAATGCATTCTTCATGCCCTGTCCGACACGTCTGGCGGCACCAAGAATACTGTTGCGCATTTTTATCCCTATTATCGGTTTGTTATCGGTCGGGTCAACGTCATAATTGATTCCCGTGGCATCATAATGGTGCCGCATGGTCAATTCCAACCAACACCCTCGGCGGGATTCGAAAACTGTCGCATTTTGGCGGAAAACCGTGTATTATATTGTCAGGGTTGGCTTAGGTTCGTTCACAGGGGCAAAGTGTTTTTTCTTACGGGTGTGGGAGTTAGGCATGACGAACGATGAAGCCAAGGAACTTTATGAGCGGGCACAGGCGCTGTTCGGGCAGAATGACTGCGGACAGGCGCTGGACCTTTTGGACCGACTGGACCAGGAGCGCCCCAACAGCCGGCATGTAAACTATCAGCGGGCGCTATGCCTCGCCGAACTGGGCCGCAAGGACGAGGCGGAACAGTGCGCGCAGCGGCTGGAAGGCAAGATCGAAGGGGCCGCGATGGAGCGCCTGCGCGACGCGATAAACAAAGTTTATCTGCCGCACTCGGCGCAACCCTCCGCCCCCGGCCAGCCGGCAGCACCGCCTCCTGAGGAGGCAACCGCCAATGTTTTGACTGTGCAGGGGGTGTATCCCGCCTCGACGGACCAGTGTACGATCATGGCCAACATCCGGTCCGGCGTGTTTCACGTGAATGACGAACTGGTAATCATCGCCGCCGGCAACCGGCGCACCACGGCGCCCATCCTGCGCATCGGCACCGCCGAAACCCCGCTGAACCTGGTGCGCGGCGGACAGACGGTATCCATGCTTCTCCAGGTGGACCCGGACCAAATTGTGGTGGGCACTTCGCTCAGCGGCACGGCCC
>CAZOMH010000970.1:0-1629 GCA_964580415.1 uncultured Nitrospirales bacterium | reverse complement strand
ACATGGGCCGCGGTTACCTGCGGTTCACCAATCTCAACATTCTCGTGTTCGACGAGGCGGACCGCATGCTCGACATGGGTTTCCTGCCGGACATCCGCCGTATCATCGCCAAGCTGCCCAACGAGCGGCAGACGCTCATGTTTTCGGCCACCTTTGCCAATGAGCTGCGCACGCTGTGCGCGGACATGATGCACGACCCCGACCGGGTCGGCGCGGGCCCGGCGGCCCGGCCCGTTGACGCGGTGCGGCAGGTGGTCTATCCCGTGCGCCAGGACGAGAAGTCCAAGCTGCTGCTCCAGATTCTCCGGGAAAACCAGGTGGACTCGGCGCTGGTGTTCATGCGCACCAAGCACCGCACGGACCGGCTCGGCCGCATGCTTAAAGAGGCGGGATTCAACGCCACGTTCATCCACGGCGACCTGTCCCAGGCGCACCGGCAGCGGGCGCTCGACGGGTTCCGTTCGGGCCGGGCGAACATCCTGGTGGCGACCGACGTGGCCGCTCGCGGCCTCGACGTGGACGGCATCTCGCACGTCATCAACTACGACATCCCGCAGACGGCGGACGACTATATCCACCGCATCGGCCGCACCGCCCGCGCGCAGCGCGAGGGCGATGCGATTACCTTTGTCTGCCCGAACGAGCATTCCGCCCTGGGCGCCATTGAAAAGGCGCTGGGACAGAATTTGCCCCGCAAGGAGTACGAGGGCGCGCCGGTCATCATCAGCGTCTACCATGCGCCGGGCACGAAGGGCGCCACCGCGGGTGCCGCCGCATCGCGCCGCATGCGCGGCCGGAGCCTGCTCCGCAGACGCTAATCCGGCGCGGCCAAAACGCCAGACTGCACATACGCCGTCCCACACCTGCAAGGTGTGGGGCGGTTTTTTGCTGTGCAGCGGGGGGAAGGCTTTAGCCGACTGGCGCGAAGGGTTCTCTTCTTGCTCTTGCTCTTAATCCTGCTCCTGCTCCAGTTTTGGATCATGGAAACAACGAGACCAATGCAACCCTTTCTGGAAAGAGCCTTGTGCAGCTTCCATAGTTCCCACCACTTTCGGGCAAGAGCAAGAGCAAGGGCAAGAAAGGAGACGAGAGGCCCACGACAATCGGCCAAACAGCAACGAATTCTGAAGTTTGGTATTGGCACTCGCGGACGGTGCGCTTCGTTCCGCATGGCGGAACTTCGGGCACCCTACGGAACGGCGAGGGTGATGGGGCCGAGGTCGCCGGACTCGCCGGGAAGCAGCGTGACCTCTTCGACGCGCATGCGGCCGGAGGCACATTCCATCTGCACGGCGAACATGCCGGGCGGCACGCGATCAAAGGAGACTGCGCCACCCGTGTCGGCGGAGGTCTCGGACGGCCACCAGGGACCGCGCTTGGGATGGAACATCATGAGGCGGACGGTCTCGCCTGCGGCGGGTGTCCCGTCGGGTTTCAGGAGCAGCGCATGCAGCGCGGCGGATTTGGCCATCGCAATCTTTCCCTCGGTGGCGGCGTCCCCGTCGCTTGGAACCACGTCAAAGTAGTTGTTGGGGAAGTATGCGAGGGTCGGGTCCCACACGCGCAGGCAGACCTTGCGGTCGGCGGGAAAGACAAAGACGGTCACCCCCGATGCGTTGGTAGGATCAC
>CAZOMH010000969.1:0-1635 GCA_964580415.1 uncultured Nitrospirales bacterium | reverse complement strand
GTCTGGGCCAGCGAAAAGCCGGAAATAATCACCGAGAGAACGAGATCAAACATGGAGACTCTCCATAAACGCTACGGTCGTTTCGAGGCTTTCCACCGCTTCGGCGCCGCCCATCCGCTGGACGGTGAGTCCGCCCACCGCATTGGCCAGGCGGCCGCAGCGCTCCAAATCCCAACCGTGGGTGTAACCGTAGAGAAACGCGCCGCAGGCCGCGTCGCCTGCGCCGGTGGTGTCCACCACGCGCGGCACATTGTGCGCCGGAAGGCGCAGGATTTGGCCCTGGCCTTTCACAAAGATTCCCCCGGCCCCCAGCTTGATGACCGCAATTTCCACGCCGTAGGACAGATAGAAATCCGCAATGGCCTCCACTTCCCTGCAGCCGGTGTAGTTGCAGGCCTCCTCATAACTGGAGAAGACGATGTCCAAATGCGGCAGCGACGGCTCAATCAACGGCAGCCAGACCCCCTTGCCGTCGTAGCAGGTGTCCATGCTCGTCTTGACGCCCAGCGCGCGGGCCTTTTCAAAGGCGCGGCCCATCGGCGCGCCGTCCAGCTTTGGCGTGATGGCCGGGCCGCCCCAATGCAGCACCTTGGCGTCGCGCACCACGTCGAAGTCGATGTCGTCCTCGGACGTTTCCGCGTTGGTGCCCATGTGGTGCAGGAAGGTGCGCTCCCCGTCTTCGCTGATCAATACCACCGTGGCCGAAGAATTGCAGGTGTCCACCCGGTGTACCGAGGTCGTGTTTACGTTGTTTTCATTGAGTTTCGCCAGCAGGAAATCGCCGAAGCTGTCGCGGCCCAGACGGCCAACGAAAGCCGACTTTCCCCCCAGCCGGCTGCACACGATGGCGGTTACCCCCGCGAGTCCGCCCAGATGCATGTTCAGCATCGGCACCAGGCCCAGCGTGCCGCGCGGCGGAATCGTATCGACAGGGCGGACCATCACATCCGCGCAAACGACCCCGACGGTCACCAAGTCATACCCCATCCCGCATCTCCTTCAACGCTCAAATGCAGGCGCAGGGCACTCCGGGCAGTCCCTGAAAGGCGAAAAACGCCTTCAAAAACAACCCGTCATGCGCATGCCGCAGCCAAAATACCCATTCACCGAGGGGGAAATTCCGAACAAATTGCTCACATTGACCGGACCCGGCGCGAAGCCCATCGCACCGTCCCTCGGAACAATGCCAGTATACCAAGTCAAGGGGGCATTCTTAAAGGGAAAATATCCCGATACCATGCGTTCTGGTGCGGCGGAGCCGCGGGCAAAGACTTGCGAGTTCGCAGGCCGTGACTTTCCCCCCCGGCCCAAGTCCGGCGGCGGGAAGGCCGGACCGCCAAGCCGCCTGCCGGGGTTTCCCATTATGGACCGCAGTGACAGAACGCAGCGGCCACACCGCTTTGGCTGGCCCAACGCGGGACATCAGCCAAAGCGGCGTCGTTGCCGCCGCAGTCCAAGTATGGTCCCGTTCTTTTCCTCCGCGGCGTTGTATTCTGCCGCATATTGGATTTGGTTATCGCCCAGGTTAATCAACCATTATTTGACAGGGAGGACAGAAGTCTTAGGTCCCCCCTTGAGGGCGAGGGGGACAGAAGTCTTAGGTCCCCCCTGCGAGGGGGGAAGGCCCGAAGGGCC
>CAZOMH010000968.1:0-1636 GCA_964580415.1 uncultured Nitrospirales bacterium | reverse complement strand
GCCCATGGGAGGTTCCAATGGCAGGGGAACTATTCCCGAAACCGAAATATCCGCCGTGGCCAGGTCGTCACCCTGCAATGGCGCACCACAGGACGGGACCTTCGAAGACGCCGGCAACGCGCGCTCCTCCGGAGACACGGCCGGCTTGGCCGGAACGGCCTCCGCAGCGGTCCTCCGCGCAAAAAGACGGGTTGTCACCGAATCAAAGTGCTTGGCCGTGCAAAGAATAGGCTTGATGCGCAGGTTTGGGCACAGTTCATGAAGACTGTCCAAGGCAACCACGTTCAACGGGTTAACCATCGCCACGGTCAGATTCGGCCCCATCTTGTCTATGGGAACCAACCGGTAGCGCATGCACAACTCGGGCGAAACCAGTTCAAGCAATGACTCGTCTATGAGATAATTCAGAAGGCTCAGATGCGGAATTTTGCAGTGTTTGGCAAGAAAAGCCACAAGCGAATTCTCGTCAAGCACCCCGTCATTGACCAGTATCTCGCCAATGAAATCACCCGTTTGCCGCTGCGTTTCGAGCGCCCGAAGAAGTTGCTCCCGCGTAACATCGGCATGCGCGAGAAGCATCTCCGGCAAATCCTGAACCCTGACCGTCCGGCTCGTCTGCACGCGGCCTGCCATTGCAGCCCTGTTTTCCACGACCGCAACCGGCTTGACACCTGCCGCCCTGAACGGCGCCTTGTCCGCCGACTTGACCGGCGGCTTCTTCTTCGTCCAAAACACTGCCATCTACCTCCGATTAATACATCACCCAAGATATACTGGGTAAACCGTGCAAACGGGCGACCTATTTCATCGGTCTGAAAAAGAGGCAGACTGTCCGCGCGAGGTCCGTGGAATTTACTGCACCCCTTCGCCGAAAGGGGATCCAAATAGGCGGTCCGTGACCGCCAATGCTATAATGGGCGGGCGGTATCCGCAGGCGGACGGCGAAATTCGCCGTACCGGGATATCCGTGCATAATTTTACGACTAGAGGATATGTGTATGCGAATTCTTGTAACCGGCGGGGGGGGGTACCTGGGCAGCATGGTCGCCGAAACCCTCGTCGAACGGGGCCATACCGTACGACTATTTGACCGTTTCTGTTATCTTCCCGAAGGGGTCGGTGCCGAAGCGTTGTTTGGCCCGATGGTGTCCGGCACTTCGGGCACGCTGGAACTGGTGACGGGGGACATTCGGCGTTTGCAGGAAAGTCCGGACCTTCTCGACGGCATTGAAGCGATAGTACATCTTGCCAGCCTTTCCAACGACCCGTCCTGCGACCTCGACGAGGACATGGCCTATGACGTCAACACCGAAAGCACGCGCGAACTGGCGCGGCTTGCGGTGGAACGGGGTGTGCGCCGTTTTGTGTTCTCCTCAAGCTGTGCCGTGTACGGCCGGGGCGTTTTTGAGCTGCTGGACGAAGAGAGTCCGGCCAATCCGGTTTCCACCTTCGGCAAGAGCAAATTGGCGGCGGAACAGGCCGTGCTTCGCATGGCCTCCCCCGAATTCGAACCCGTGGTGGCGCGCATGGCAACCCTCTTCGGCTGGTCACGGCGCATGCGCTTTGACCTCGCCGTCAACCAGATGGTCGCCACACAGGTGCGCAAGCGGCACATTTCCGTGCGCGGCGGGGGCGG
>CAZOMH010000967.1:0-1636 GCA_964580415.1 uncultured Nitrospirales bacterium | reverse complement strand
GCCCAAGATGATCGGCATCCAAACCCGTTTCATTCGAGTGTCCCCTTTGTCGATCCCCACCCAAACCGCCCCACGTATGACCGAACCATTAATTAGATATAATACAAATCGCCTCCCGGGAGTCAAAGCTTTTCCGGAACAGGACGGCCTCTGCGGCGGTCTTCTTCCTTAATGGTCCCAGCCTGATGTGCGTTGGGCAGTCGCCGCCCTCCGGGTGGGGTGTGGACGGCTCCCCGGGCTGCCCGTTCCCCGCTATTTTCCGGCCCGTGTGCCGCTTTCCTCCCGCACCGCGTGAACGAGAACGGTCGCGGGCGTGTGGCGCGGATAGCGGAAGGTGAGCCGGGGCGCGTTCATCGCCCGCAGGCGTGCGACGGCGTCGGGCGTGAACCGCACGGTCACGAGCAAGGCGTTCCCGCTGCCGAGGGGCCCGGCTTCAACCGACAGTCCCGCGAGCCGGGGGTCCCACGTCAGCAAGCCCGCGTCCGCGCCCGGTTCGTCGGTCCGGAGAAGAAGGCGGTGGCTGACCGGGACGTCGGACGCCGGCAGTTCGATCCGCCCGGGGCTGGCGGTCAGCGCGCGGCCGGCGCGGGCGTACAGATCGAACCGGACCGGCGGCACGTCGGGGCGGCCCAGGAGGGGGAACGACACGAGCGCCTTGTGCCGGCCGGAGGTTTGCGGCGTGACGATCAGCGTGACGGCGTAGGCGGCCCGGCCCGCGACGTTGGTCTCGCTTTGCGCGACGCCGACCTTCAGGTTGGCGTCGGTCTCGACCTGCGGGGCGCCTAGCCGTGTCCGTTCGTCGGTCGGGATAAGCGTGAAGCGGTTCGTCCAGATGACGTTCACGTCCGCGGCCTCGAGTGGGATCGGCCCGTCCGGTTGTCCGGTGACCAGAGGCGTGACCTCGCCGTAGACCGTGAGGTAAAGCTGCCGCGGTTCCGGATCGGAGATCCCGACCCAGAGCCCTGCGCTAAACGCCCCGTGGACGGCATCGGGGGTGAATTGAAGGCGGACGGTCGACGTGCCGCCGGGGGGGACGTCGGTTCTGTCCGCGTCCCCCCGCACGCAGCCGCAGGTCGGCCGCAGCGCCGTGACTTGGGCCGCCTCGCCGCCCGCGTTGGTGAAAACGAAGGGGACGCGCTTGACGTCGAACGCGCAGACCCTCCCCAGCGACACCGCATTGGTGCCGAGGAGGAGGAGCTGGGCACAGGCGTCCAACCTGCCAAGGAGCGCAAGGCCACACCAGAGACCAAAGGCAACAAAAGGTTTCTTCATATGAATAAAAGACCTTCAGATCCGGGGCGCATCTTAAATGAAAACAGGGCCGTCCTCAACCGAAACCCCGCGCCGGAAACCATAAAAATATCTCACTTTACCGCTTGCGCGCACGGTCCCACTATGGTAATTTAACCCCGTTTTAATGACCCGAAAGACTAAGGGCATGTCCCTTCAATCCGGCGAAATTTGTTATTTCGCGGGTTGACAGCACATACGTCATGTGTTAAAGTGTCACTGTTTTTGGAGTTGCCAGCGATGTTTAGGAGTCGTCTGGTAATAACAAAAAAGAGAAACAACAAAGGAGTACTCATGAAGAAGTTGATGATGTTTGCTGCCACGATGACGATCGTGGGCGGCGCAT
>CAZOMH010000966.1:0-1637 GCA_964580415.1 uncultured Nitrospirales bacterium | reverse complement strand
CGCCGGTGGTGCCGCTGCTGCACCGGCGCGTGGCCGACTACCCGAACGTGCTGGCCGAAGGCGGCGCCAACTTCTGGGATGCGTTCCAGCTGGTCGTGGTCGGCGAGGCGTTCTGGCACGACGGCCTGCGGCTGGAGGTGTTCCCGGTGCGCCACCACTGGCCGGAAACCGCATGGGGCTTGCGCCTGCAAGGTGCGCTGACATGGAGCGGCGATCCCGAGACCTCGCAGGCAATTCAATGGCGCACGGACCTGTCCGTTGACAACGGCACCGTCCGTTCGCGAAAACAGGGCAGTACCGACTGGACGAGCACGCCCGCCGCATGCTGTATCATCGAGGACCGCATGGTCGAGAACAATGCCCGGGTGCGCCACTTTACCGCGGAACTGACCGGCCTCGCGCCCGGCACCGTCTATGAATACACCGTCGGCGCGGACAAAGACGGACGGCGCAGCGCGCCTGCCGCGTTCACCACCGCCCCGTCCGACGCAAAACCGTTCACTTTCCTCTGGATGAGCGACACGCACAACCGGCCCGAGACGGTGCCCCTGCTGGAAAAGGCCGTGAAACGCTGGCCCGACACGGCCTTTCTCAATGTGTCGGGGGACAATGTGGGCACGGGCCAGTATGGCAACGACTGGGACACATTGCTCGGACGCTGGGCGGACTTCGTCAAGAACAGGCCCTATCTGCCGGGCATGGGCAACCACGACTCGATTGACGGATTGGGACCGGAACTCATCCTGGCCCTGTTCGACCTGCCCAAGAACGGACCGGAAGGCATGGCACCGGGCCGCGCGTACAGCCTGCGTTACGGGAACGCGCTGTTTGTCATGCTGGACGTGACAGAGGCGCCGGAGAAGCAGGCTGAATGGCTGGAGAACACACTGAAGAACACCGATGCCACATGGAAATTCGCCGTGTTCCATTTTCCGCCTTTTGACCCCGACGCCAACGAGCCGGACATCAAGAAATGGTGGGTTCCGCTGTTTGACCGGTATCACGTGGATTTCGCGCTGACCGGCCATGTGCATCATTATTTGCGAACCAAACCACTGCGCGGCGGCAGGGTGGCCGCATCGCCGAAAGACGGCACCATATATTGTGTCACCGTAAGCATTCCCGGCAGCCCGCAACACATACGCAAACCCCGCTATGCCGAGGCTGCCGATTTTGCCGAAAATGCCTTCTGCAACGCCTTCACCGTCGATGGCAACCGCTGCACCATGCAGGCCATCGACCAGGACGGGAAACTTTGCGACGAGGTAACGGTGGAAAAATGACCGTTGTCTCCCCGCCCCGTTGGCGCGGTTGACGCGGTTGGTATACACTTTCCGGGCGGCACCCCGTGCCTGCGGCTTTCTTTGAACACAACCTGCAACATGGAGAAATGTGCTATGACCACCCTGGGCGTGATTGTCGGCAACCGCGGATTCTTTCCCTCGCAACTGTGCGAGACCGGACGGGAGAGCATTCTGAAGGTCCTCAAACAGGAGGGAATCAAGGCGGTTATCCTGCCCCTGGAGGTGGGCAAGTTCGGCGCGATTGAGACGCTCAGTGACGCGCGGCAGTGCGCCGACCTGTTCCGCAAGAACCGTGACAAGATCGACGGCGTGCTGGTGACACTGCCCAACTTC
>CAZOMH010000965.1:0-1646 GCA_964580415.1 uncultured Nitrospirales bacterium | reverse complement strand
ACAGAGGGCGGGGCCGCGGTGGTGGTGGTGCTCGAAAACGACCTGTACCGGCGTGCCGACCACGCCTTCGTGGACAGCATGCTCAGCGCCGCAGAACATGTCATTCTGATAGACCATACGCTGCACGACACGGCCGCCCGGGCGGAATACTTCCTGCCCGCCGCCGCCTTTGCCGAAGGCGACGGGACCCTGGTGAGCAGCGAGGGCCGGGGCCAGCGCTGCATCCAGGTGTTCATGCCCGCGGGCGACGTGCAGGAGAGCTGGCGCTGGATTCGCGACCTCGGCGCCACCGCGGGACGGTGGCCCGCCGAACAGTGGGGAAACATCGACGCCATTGTTGAGGATATGGCGGCGGCTTTCCCCGCGCTCGAAGGGGTGCGGAACGCCGCACCCCTCGCGAGTTTCCGCATTGCCGGGTTCAAGATTCCCAGGCAGTCGCACCGGTACAGCGGCCGAACGGCCATGCGGGCCAGGTTGGACGTGAGCGAGCCGGGCATTCCGCAGGACCCCGACTCGCCGCTCACCTTCTCCATGGAAGGTTTTGCCGGGCCCGCACCGGCCTCACTCGCGTCCTTCTTCTGGGCGCCCGGCTGGAATTCGGTGCAGTCCATCAACAAGTTCCAGGAGGAAATTGGCGGTGCCCTGATGGGCGGCGATCCGGGCGTGCGGCTCATAGCGCCGGAGTCCGATCCGGGCACGGCGGTATATCCGCCGCTGGTGCCGGAGTCGTTCACGGCACCCGACGGGCAGTGGTTAATCGTTCCGATGCACCACATCTTCGGTTCCGACGAGATGAGCATGCTCTCTCCCGCGGTGGCCGGGCGGGCGCCCGCTCCGTATATTGCGATCTCCACGGAAGACGCCCGAATTCTGGGCCTGTCCGAGGGAAATATGGCGGACGTTACCGTGGAAGACCGAATACGCACCCTGACGGTCGCGGTTCGCGCCGCGCTGCCCAGGGGCGTGGCCGGGCTTCCCGTGGGACTGCCCGGCGTCGAAATGCTCGAACTGCCCGCATGGGGCGTCATTGCGCGGAGGGCCGCGCCATGAACGGCATCCTCTGGCATCTGGCGAATGTGGCGGGCGTGCTGGGCGTGCTGCTCACGCTGGCCGGCGCGCTGATCATGGTGGAACGGCGCCTGCTGGCCCTGTGGCAGGACCGCTACGGCCCGAACCGCGTGGGACCCTTCGGCCTGCTGCAGGTCGCGGCGGATATGATCAAGATATTCACAAAAGAAGACTGGATTCCGCCGTTTGCCGACAAGCCCGTGTTTATCATCGCGCCCTGCATCATCATGGCCACGGTGCTGATGTCCTTTGCCGTCATCCCCTTCGGTCCCATCGTGGGCGTGGTCGATCTCGACATCGGGCTGCTCTTCTTCCTGGGCATGTCCTCCCTGGGCGTGTACAGCGTGGCACTCGCGGGATGGTCGTCCAACAACAAATACGCCCTGCTCGGCGGACTGCGCGCCACCGCGCAGATGCTCAGCTATGAGGTGTTCATGGCCCTGTCGCTCATGGGCGTGGTCATGCTGGCCGGTTCGTTCAACCTGCGCACCATTGTGAACGCGCAGCAGCACCTGTGGTTCTGCGTGCCCCAGTGCCTCGGCCTGGCCGTCTTCACCATTGCCGGCATCGCCGAAACG
>CAZOMH010000964.1:0-1659 GCA_964580415.1 uncultured Nitrospirales bacterium | reverse complement strand
CAGCAGCAGGTGACCCGCGCCGGCGCCTACCCGCTCCAGATGAACGACTACGGCGCCCAGTACCTGTACGGCATTCCCAAGCCCGGCCAAAGCCTGGAGGAGGTGGAGAAACTGCTGGTGGCGCAGTTGGAGCACATCAGGCAGGGCGAGTTTGACGACTGGCTGATCCCCGCCATCGTGAACGACTTCAAGCGCATGGAGAAAACGGGGCTGGAATCGGACGACAGCCGGGTTGACCGGATGCGCGGCGCATGGATCGCCTTTGAGCCCTGGGAACACGCCGTTGACCGGGTGAAGCGCATGGAAGCGGTCACCCGCGACGATGTTGTCCGCGTGGCCAACCAGTATTTCGGCGCGGGCTATATCGCCGGATTCCGTGAAGACGCGCAACGCGAAGTGCCGCACGTGGAAAAGCCGGTGCTGCCCAAGATTCAGATCGATCCGACGCGCACGTCCGCCTTCGCCCGCGAGGCGCTCGACATTCCGTGCCCGCCCATGGAGCCCGTGTACATCCGCGCGGGACGGGACTACGAGAAGAAGGACGACGGGCGCGGCATCAGCTTCTATGTGAACAAAAACCCGATCAACGACCTGTTTACTTTCTCGCTGCGCACCGGGGCGGGCACGCGGGAGAACGAACTGGCCGCCATCGCGGTGCGGCTCGTGCAGATATCCGGCACCGAGCGGCTCTCGTCCGATGACTTGCAGCGTGAATGGTACAAGCTGGGCACCACATTCAACGCCACCGCAACCGACCACGAGACCGTGTTTGAAATGACCGGACTCGACGAGAATTTTGAAAAGTCCGTGGCGCTTCTCATGGAAGCCCTCTGGAAACCGGCCGTGACGCCGGAAATGCTCGGCCAGCTCAAGGCGATCATCCTGCAGCAGCGCATCGACTCGCGCAAGGAGCAGGAAACCCTCGCCAAGGCGCTCGTGGAACGGCACCGCTACGGCAATGACGCCTATTTCCTGCGCATGCCCCCCACGGACCGGGTCAACGCGCTGACCGCCGCCGATTTGCAGCAGGTCATCCGCGGCATGGTGAGCAGCCGCCAGACGGTCTGCTACACGGGCACGCTGGATGCCGCCAGGGTCCGCGACATCATCCGCGAAAAGCACCCGATCCGCGGCCTGCTCGACGATCCCCCGCCCTACACGCGGCTCGAACTGGCGGCACCCGAAGCCAACGAGGTCTTCTTCATGCAAAAGGAGGCCGCCCAGGCCCATGTGCAGATCGATTTCGGCGGCGCGCCCTACGACCCGCGCATGAGCCCGCAGGTGCAGCTGTACAACAGCTACTTCGCCGACGGCATGGCCGGGATCGTGTTTCAGGAACTGCGCGAGGCGCGGGCGCTGGCCTATGTGGCCGCAGCGCGCTACACGCCCGGCTACCGCAAGGGCGATCAAAACGTGATGATGGGACTCATCCAAACCCAGGCCGACAAGACCGCCGACGCGGTCGGCGCCTTCCTGGAACTGCTCGACCGCATGCCCCGCGCCGAGGAACGCTACACCACCGCGCGCGAGTCGCTGCTCAACAGCTACCGCACCGGCAAGATCGGATTCCGCGATGTGCTGGAGACGGTCCTGGGCTGGGAGCGGCGCGGCATTGCCGAAGACCCGCGCCCGGCCTGGTTCGACGCCATCCTCAAGGCG
>CAZOMH010000963.1:0-1680 GCA_964580415.1 uncultured Nitrospirales bacterium | reverse complement strand
TGGCCGCGTATCTGCACCGCATGCTGGAGGCGGAACTATGAAAAAACTGCTGAACACGCTACGTCACCACCCAAGGCGCCTACCTGCGGCAGGAGGGCGAGTGCGTGGTGGTGGAGGTGGAACGCCAGGAGCGACTGCGCCTGCCGCTGCATACGCTGGGCGGCATCGTCGCCTTTGGCAATGTGCTGTGCAGCCCGTTCCTGTTGGGGTTGTGCGGGGAACGGGGCGTGCAGGTCAGTTTCCTGACGGAACGCGGCCAGTTCCTGGCCCGCGTCCAGGGCCCGGTCAGCGGCAACATTCTGCTGCGCCGCGAACAATACCGCCGGGCCGAGCTGCCGGACGCGGCGCTGGCCATTGCCAAAAACATCCTCACCGCCAAGCTCGCCAACGGACGGACGGTGCTCCAGCGCTCCCTGCGCGACCATCCGGAAAGCGACGCGGACGGCCAGACGGCCAAGGCCATTGCCCGGCTGGGTCACACGCTCGACACGCTGGATATCATTTCCGACCGCGAGGTGCTCCGCGGCATCGAGGGCGACGCGGCCAAGCTCTATTTCTCGGTCTTCGACCGCATGGTCACCACGGAAAAGGATGCCTTTTTCATGCGCGAGCGCAGCCGACGCCCACCGCTGGACAACCTCAACGCGCTGCTGTCATTCCTCTATACGCTGCTGGCGCATGACGCGGAGGCGGCCTGCGAGGGCGTCGGGCTTGACCCGCAGCAGGGGTTCCTTCACGCGGTGCGGCCGGGCCGGCCCAGCTTGGCGCTGGACCTGATGGAGGAATTCCGCCCCGTCATCGCCGACCGGCTCGCCCTTTCCCTGATCAACCTGCGGCAGGTCGCGGGCAAGGGCTTCAAGACCACCGAGACCGGGGCGGTGACCATGGACGACGAAACCCGCAAAACCGTGCTCGTTGCCTACCAAAAGCGCAAGCAGGACGAGATCCGGCATCCGTTCCTTCAGGAGGACGTGCCGGTCGGGCTGCTGCTGCATGTCCAGGCCCTGCTGCTGGCCCGCCACCTGCGCGGCGATCTTGACGCCTATCCGCCGTTTGTCTGGAAATGATGCTGACGACGACAATCCAGATTGAGGAAAAACCATGCTTGTTCTGGTCAGCTATGATGTGTCCACGGTTTCCGCGGATGGACGGCGACGCCTGCGGCGCGTGGCCAAGGCCTGCCAGGATTTCGGCATCCGCGTCCAAAACTCGGTTTTTGAATGCAATGTCGACCCGGCCCAGTGGATCGCCCTGAAAAGCCGGCTGGAAGACGTGTTCATGCCGGAGGAGGACAGCCTGCGGTTCTACTATCTCGGCAGCAACTACCAGCACCGCATCGAACACCTCGGTGCCAAGCCCGCGGTGGATGTGGAAGCGCCGATGATTGTCTGACCCGTTGGGGCGCTCCGCGATCCCCCGGCGGACACGGCCGCCATCGACCGGTTCGCGGAGTGCCATAATATGCTATAAAAAAGATTGATATAGCAATCACGTTCTTTCCAAACCGAATAACTGCGCTCCATCCGCGCCGGGTTCGCGGAATGGGGCGTTTTTGTCTTTGCTTCACAAGTAGTTATAGTTCATCAGTCGCCCCTCACACGAGGGGCGTGGATTGAAACGGCCCGTCCGGCGTCCGCTCGCCGTCAGAGCAGGGTCGCCCCTCACACGAGGGGCGTGGAT
>CAZOMH010000962.1:0-1684 GCA_964580415.1 uncultured Nitrospirales bacterium | reverse complement strand
CAACTTTGCCGCCGCAGCCGGTCTGCAGGAAATGCTCATCCAGAGCCACGCCGGCGCCATCGAGGTCTTCCCCGCCGTCCCCGACACCTGGAAAAACGCCCGATTCCACCGGCTCCGCGCCATGGGCGCCTTCGTCGTGTCCGCCGAGAAACAGGACGGCACCGTCCGCTGCATCGAAATTGACAGCGAGACCGGCAAAGCCCCGGTGATCCGTTCCCCCTGGTCGGGCGGCATCTTCGCCCTGGAAAAGGGCGTGACCCCCTCCGGCATCCGCGTGACCAACAACAACGACCACTGGCTCATCGAGCCCGCACAGTAAAACGGGACGCCGCGGGCAAAACAACAGGGACTGGCGCAGGCGCAGCGGAGTGGAGGCGTGCCTGTCCCTGATTGACCCAAACACGAACCTCCGCCGCCCCCGCCCCGCTGTCAGCCGTCCATTGTCAATTGTCTCGCCATGCGTTGACAGGTGCCAATGCGGGGCAGACATTCCTGTTTGCCCTTGGCTCCGGATGCCGACTCCTGAACACTGCCCGCAAACATACACGAACTTCGTCCCGTCTGCGTGTTGCTCTTTTGCCCGCGCGTCAAAACTGGAAGTGATGCACCCACGACGAGGCCAGCGGAACACTGCATTCGTATCGCCGCCGTCCCGGCGGCCTTGTTCTTTTGCCCATGCGTCAAAACTGGCAGTGGCGAGTCCAGGTCGAGGCCAGCGGGAGGCGGGGCAGAACGCGCGCCGACCCAAGGTAAGTGTCCGGCTGCGTGCAGCCAAACGCCAACCTTGGGCTTTGCTCCATAACCCCGTTGGGAAAAAAACGGGCAAATGACAAGTCCCACATTAATAATTGGTTGTTCATGTTGACGTACGCGCCTTTCGCAGGAAGCAGCGTATTCGTTCTGTCTCCGTGGCGATAAGGCATATTTGGAAACGCCCGGCCCCGCCAGGGATGTGCGGCACAGGCAGCACCCCTCTTCGCGCAAAGCTGCTCTCTCGCGGCGTCAACGCCGTCAGTATTTGCGTCCTGCCGATTCGGCAGGATAGGGACGTTCCGTGATTGCTTGCTGGTGGAACAGGGGAAGGGCGGCCGGGGCGCGCCGCGCGGTGTAGGCGAGATCGTCAAAATATATCTCCACGGAACTGCCGCCCCTGCGCACACAGGCAAGGCCAAAACGGTCAAACCGGGTGCCCGCCTTGCGCTGCTGCCCGTCCAGGTTGACCTCCCCTTCCTGCCCGTCGAGGGTGTAGGTCACACGGCCGAGACCGCCATTGGCGGCGGGATCATATTTGAAGGTGAAGGGGTGGGGTTTTCGGTCGGGAAGAAACGTATAGTGCTGGTTTCCCGACCATGCTGAACCCGATGCGTCACGCACGAAAGGGCTGAAGTAGTAGCCGATGGACGTGGAATCGTTGAGTTCGATCCCCATCATGGACGGCGGGCGCTGGTCCTTGGCGGTGCCGGTCAGGGGGCGAACGTAGTCGTCCCTGTTGAAATAACCGAAGAACATGGACGAATCGGTCATGCCGTCCACGAAACAGGCCTGGCCCCGGAACTCAATCGGATCATCCAGGGTCAGCGCGCCCACCTCGTCCGCGTAATAGGCAAAGCCGGGATCATTCGGCTCGGCGCGCCAAACGAGTCCGCCCATTTCGCCGGGAACCGCGCCCGACCAGTTGGTTTGC
>CAZOMH010000961.1:0-1686 GCA_964580415.1 uncultured Nitrospirales bacterium | reverse complement strand
AGCCGGCTAATAGGAGGCTCGCGCCCCGCGTGCGGGTACGACTGTTCGGAGTAACCGGTGAGATATCCGGGTCAAGGCAGGGAAACGCTGCGACTATCTGATTGTTGGCCACGATGGCTCCGAGCACTTTGTCGAATTGAAAGGTTCCGACGCAAAACACGCATTTGAACAGCTTAAAGCAACCGTCAAGAAGTTGAGCGAATATCCACAGCGCGGCAGCAAACACGCTTACGTAATATGCCGAAAGAACCCGCTTCGCGGCACAGAAACCCAAATAGCCAAGGTGAACTTCAAGAAAGACTGCAACGTCACCTTGCACGTCGAAAGGCCCGGATACAGGGTGATTTTCTAGCGCGTACCGCCTCTTCCCGCCTTGGTGACAGGCAGGGCATGGCCGTGCCGCCCAGGACAGTCCAGGGGGGGACGCGGAACCCGGACCCCTGGATCACGACGGCCCTGTTTTTTCTCCGCGCCGTGACATGGACAGTACGCCCCCTTTTTCGCCGCCCCGCCAACAGGGCAAACGGCCGTTTGGCGGAAGTCGTTGCGGGAACAGACCGTCCCTTTGACAGGTTTGTATCGTGTGCGGGAACAGTGCCCACGGATTCTGATATACTCCCGATTTTCCATGGGATATCCGCGTCGCCCTGCCGGCTTTGGACAGGGTTGACTTTTCACAAAGCGAGGTGATTTCGTCTTGACGCAACTGTACTGCGGTGTCGATTTTGGCACGACCAACTCCAGTGTGGCCGTATCGGACGGTGTGTCCGCGCGGGTCCTGCATTTGGACGACAGCAATGATCCCGGCACCTCGCTGCCGTCTCTGCTGTATATAACCCGCGACGGCGAATCTATTGTGGGCCGTTCCGCGGCCAATGCGTTCATCTCGCGCAATGTGGACCGCGAGGTCATTCTGAAACAAATTGACCTGGGTGTCGAGATAGAGGCCTATGTGGCTTCCGAGCCGGACAAAAGCGAAAGTTACCGCCCCGGCGCGGTGGATCCGGAGCGCCGCGAATCCGTCCGGGCGCGGGCCATGGTCGAGATCAATTCGCCGGGCCGCCTGTTTCAGTCGCTTAAGACGCTGCTGCGCCACCGCGGCTTCAAGGGCACCGAGGTCTTTGGCACCAACTACCAGATTGAAGAACTGGTCTCGGTCATCCTGGGCCGCATCAAGTCCGCCGCCGACGCGGCCGCGGGCGAGCCGGTGGAGCGGGCCGTGTTCGGCCGGCCGGTGCGCTTTTCCAAGGACCGGGAAGAGGACCAGATTGCCGAGCAGCGCCTGCTCACGGCCGCCCGTCTGGCGGGTTTCCGCGAAGTGACCTTTTTCTACGAACCGGTGGGCGCCTGCGTGGAATACGCCGTCGCGTCCGAAGAGCAGCAGCGGCTCATGGTGGTGGACATTGGCGGCGGCACCTGCGACGTGTGCATCATGGAGTTTGGCGGGGGCCACGGGCCGGCCCGCCGCCTTGCCGAAAGCCGCATCCTTGCCGTGTCGGGCGTGCCCGTCGCGGGCGACGCCATAGACCGCGAAATCATCCGGAGCAAGCTGTTTCCCGTGTTCGGCAGCCGCGCCCGCTACGGCCCGAACAAACTGCCCATGCCCCAGTTCGTCTACAACCAGATTCTCGACTGGCAGAACCTGTACAAGCTGAACACCGAGGAGACGATCAACTGGCTGCTCGC
>CAZOMH010000960.1:0-1696 GCA_964580415.1 uncultured Nitrospirales bacterium | reverse complement strand
TATCACGCAGGAGGTGTACGAGCGTCTGGCGCCGGCCTTTGTGGCCGTGGTGCTGGCGTTGATTGTGGGTTATCTGCTGTCCCGCTACATGTTGTTCTATTTTCCCAATGCGGAAGAGAAGCTCCAGGTGTTTGTCAGTGTGTCGGTTGTGCTGGTTTTTGGCTACGTGGGAATCTATCTGGCGCTGACGCGCGCGTCCAATTGGGAGTCGTTGATCCAGGCGGTGCAGCGCCGTCCGGCAAGCCATCCCGCGGCGGTGAGCCTGAAACTGGTGGATACGAGCGTGCTTATCGACGGTCGCATCACGGACATCGCGGCAAGTGGGTTTATCGAGGGCACGCTGCTGGTGCCGCGTTTCGTGCTGAAGGAACTGCAAAACATAGCCGATTCGGCCGAGGTGCTGCGCCGCGCCAAGGGCCGCCGCGGCCTGGACATATTGAAGGGACTGCAAGACCCGGGATCGCGGACGAAGGTGTCCATTATTGAGGACGATCCGGTTGAAGTGCGCGAGGTGGACGGGAAACTCGTCAAGCTGGCCCGCCAATTGGGGGCGAAGGTGCTCACCAACGACTTCAATCTGAACAAGGTTGCGCAGATCGAGGGGGTTGAGGTGCTCAACATCAACGATCTGGCCAATGCGCTCAAGCCCAACGTGCTGCCGGACGAGCAAATGGAAGTGAAGCTCATAAAGGAAGGCAAAGAGGCCAACCAGGGTGTCGGTTATCTCGATGACGGCACGATGGTGGTGGTCGATGGCGGCCGCCATTACATGGGCAAAACAGTGCAGGTGGTTGTGACCAGCGTGCTGCAGACCGCCGCGGGCCGCATGATATTCACCCGATTCAGCGGCCTGATACAGTGAAAGCCCAACTGCTCATCCCCGCCGCCGGGATGGGGGTGCGTCTTGGGGCGGAAGGGCCGAAGGCCCTTGTCGATGTGGGGGGGCGGTCCCTGCTCGTTCTGACATTGTCGCGGTTCGCGGACATGGGGCTGCTGGAACCGGCAATCATCACGGTGCCTGCCGATTATTTCTCCGCGTTTGAGCAGGCGCTCAAAGATCAACTCGCGCCGGGTTCATGGCGGTTGGCGGAGGGCGGCGCGGAACGGCAGGATTCGGTGGCGCTCGGTCTCGCCGCACTTCGTGAAGACACGGAAATCGTTGTAATCCACGACGCAGCGCGTCCCTTTGTCCCCCGCCGGGCCGTGGAGGCCTCCATTGCCGGGGCTGCCGCGCACGGCGGCGCCACGGTTGCCATTCCGGTGAGCGACACCATTTTGGTGGCCGATGAACACCGGTTCCTGGACCGCACGCCGGACCGGCGCATGCTTTGGGCCTGCCAGACGCCGCAGACCTTTCGGGTGGAGGTGATCCGCCGGGCCCACCGGGCGGCGGCCGACGGGGGGTATCAATGCACCGACGACGCGACGCTGGTGCGCCGCATGGGACTGCCGGTAATCATCGTGGAAGGAAGCCCCGCGAACTTCAAGGTGACCACGCCGTTTGACCTGGCCACCGCCCGCAGAATGGCTTTCGAGGAGGGCATATGACGTTGCGCATCGGGATTGGCTACGACCTGCACCGTCTCGACGGACAGGGAACCTTCATGATACTGGGCGGCGTGCGCATTCCCCACGACAGGGGGTTTGTGGCCCATTCCGACGGGGATGTGCTGGCGCATGCCATTATTGATGCCAT
>CAZOMH010000959.1:0-1697 GCA_964580415.1 uncultured Nitrospirales bacterium | reverse complement strand
TGTTTGTCGATGACCTCGGCGGGGTTCTCGGGATTGCCGCCGATTTTCGACATGAGGAAGATTTCGTCGCGGGGCAGCCCTTTGATGGCCTCGCCCACCCATCCGAACGTCTTGTAGGATTGGGCGCAGTCGAAATAGCGGAGGCCCTGATCGAAGGCGTATCGCACCAGCTTGTTGAAAGCTTCCTGCCCCAGCCCGTACTGGACGTTTCCGCTGTTGCTTCCCAGTCCGATGCCGAGGCGGCTCAGCTTGATTCCTGTCTTGCCCAATACGACGTTGTCCGTGGCGCTTCGCTTTCCGGCTAGACTGACGCAGGCGGGGGTGAAGACGGTTCCTGCTGCCGCGACGGCAGAGCCGGTCAGAAACGTGCGGCGTGTGATGCTCGGTGCTCTCATCTTTGTTTCTCCTGCATCGGTTTCCCGATGTCGCACAAAACCTTCTCTCGGGTCGGCACAGGCACTAACCTGTAGAGACCCGCTCATGAACAACTCCAATATCATCATGTTAAGCGACGCGCTGGACTCGGTCAAGCTGGAGTTTTGACGGAGAATAAGCATTTTGACCGGCGGAAAAATTTAGTACGTTATACATCCTCACGAATCGGACAGCGGAGGGATCACGGACATGACAGGCAGTCAGGCTATACTTGCGGTGCTCATCGCGACCGCAGCGGTTGCCCCCGCTCAGAACTGGCCGCAGTGGCGCGGCCCTGACGGTAACGGCGTCGCCGCTCCGGGTAAATATCCGGTCACATTTTCGGCGTCAAACGATACGCTTTGGAAGGCTCCCTTGCCCGGCAAAGGCGGCTCAACCCCCATCGTCTGGGGGGATCGCATTGTTCTGACTTCCGGTGTGGGAGAGGGTACGAACGGACTGGACGGCGTGCTCTGTTTCGATTGGGCCGGCAAGCTTCTCTGGCAAGTCACGCTGGGCCGGCAACGGCCGGGACGGCACCGCAGGGGCAGCGGTAGTTGTCCCTCCGCGGTAACCGACGGCACCCGTTTTTTCGCCTATTTCAAGAGCGGCACGCTGGTCGCGCTCGACATCGGTGGCAAGGTGCTTTGGCGGACAAACCTTCAGGAACGCTATGGCAAAGACACCCTCAATTGGGACCTCGGCACCAGCCCGGTTCTGGTCGGAGGTAACGTGGTTGTGGCGGTCATGCAAGAGGGCGACTCCTACGTGGTGGCGCTGAAACCGGACTCCGGCGAGATTGTCTGGAAAGTGGACCGCAATTTCCCCTGCAAGGATGAGTGCCGCCAGAGTTACACCACTCCGCTGGTGACCGCGCTGGAGGGGCGCACCGTGTTTGTGCTCTGGGGCGCGGACCGGCTTACCGGACACGACGCGGCCACAGGCGCCATGCTCTGGCAGTGCGGAGGCTTTAATCCCGACAACAAGGCCAACTGGCGCAATATCGCCTCGCCGGCCCTTTCCCGAGGAATCGCGCTGGTGCCTTACGGCAGGGAACAGTTCTTGGCGGGGGTCAGAATCGGCGGCAGCGGAGACGTCACGGCCACGGCACGCCTGTGGGAAAGACGCGGTATCGGTACGGACAGCGCCACGCCGGTGGCCCTCGGCGGCAATGCGTATCTGCTCAATTTCAAAGGTAAGGTCTGGGGCCTCGATCTCCAGACCGGAAGGGACCTTTGGACTGCCGTCCTCCCCGCCGGAAGGGGTGTGTTTTACGCTTCTCC
>CAZOMH010000958.1:0-1697 GCA_964580415.1 uncultured Nitrospirales bacterium | reverse complement strand
CGCGAATTCTCCTGCAGCGTGGTGTTGAGCACGGTCATCCGGACCACGGGGCATTCCTCATCGGCGACAATGGCCACCGGCGGAAGGGTATCGCACCACGCCGTGACGGCCCGGCCGGGGGCGTAGCTCCGGTTGAAATGGACCCAGTGGGTGCCTTCCCGCTCAAAGGGGGCAAAGGTGCCCGACTCGTGCTCCGTTTTCCAGTGATCATACTCGTGCCGCAGCAGGGCGGACACATGGCACTCCTGCACTTCGAGAGTGTCGAAGGTCTCCAGCCAGATACGCAGCCGCAGATCGTTTCCGTCGCGCCGCAATTCCCAGCGCTGGCTGAAGGGAAAGCGCCTGGAGGTGCCGGTCAGGGCAATACCGTCATCAATCGTCTCGACCGCCCCCCACTGAAAGCTTTGGCTGTCGTTCCACAACTGCTGTATCAGCATGGAGGAGTACACATTGAGATAATTGGTCAGTTCCTCATCGTGATGGTACAGGCGCAACGCCCCGTTCTTGAACTGAACCGTAAGCGAACCGCACTTCACCATCCTGGGCGCGCGGGTAATATTCTCCAATTCGGTTGCAGAATGGTTCAAGTCCAGTTCGAGCCGCATCAGGTCATGCCTGCCGGGCTTGAACAGGCAGTCGTGCTGCGGATAGGCCGCCGAGGAAATGATCATCCGGCTGAACCGTATGTACTCCGAATTGAACAGAATGAGGCCGAAGTGGGGGTTTGACGACTCGACCCGGGCCATGACCGGGGGAAGACTGCCCGCCGGGTCCGGCAGGAGCACGGCCTCGCGCTGCTTGTTTTCCTGCGCAACCACCATGGACCATTGGGTGTCAGAGGGCAGGATTTCAGGAAAATCACCCGAAAAATCGCCGTAAATCCACCGGAGATAGGAGGAAGGGAAACCCATGAGCGTGGCGATATGCTCGATTTGGGTCTCCCGCTCGCATTCCAGCGCGAGTTCCCAGAAGAACCGGCCGGTCTCGTCGAGCCACATTTTCCAGACCAGTTCCATGGGAAGCCGCGGCATGCGGCCGCGCGCGGTGCAGCCGTGGGCATCCTTTTCCTCGATGCTCCAGTCGGCCACGGAGGAGAAGTGCAGTTGCCCGTAGGAGTTTATCTCCATCTGGAAACCGCCGGACCCGCTCAATTCCTCCTTCTTGTGAAACAGGGAGATGCGCCCCTCGCAGTGAATCACCTCCGAATCGCCGCCCGAAAAGGTGTGTATGCCCTTTTCCGCGCCCACTTGGCGCAAATAGAAATTTATGGTCTTCTGCGTGGAACCGCGGTCCATAATCTGGCCGTTGCTCAGAAGCACCACGCGCTCGCAAAGCGTGTTGACCACGCCCAAGTCGTGCGACACGAACACAATGGTCTTGCCCTGCTCGCGCAGTTCCCGAATCTTGAAGCGGCACCGGCGCTGGAATTCCTCGTCCCCCACCGAAAGCACCTCGTCGACGAGAAAGATATCGGGGTTGGAATGAACCGCCACCGCAAAGCCGATACGCACGTACATGCCGCTGCTGTAGGTTTCAACCGGCTGATCGATAAAGTCCCCGACTCCGGAAAACCGGACAATGTCGTCAAACACGGCATCGGTCTGCGCGTGGCGCATGCCCAGCAGACCGGCGTTCAGATAGACGTTTTCGCGGCCCGTGAGCACCGGGTGAAACCCCGCGCCCAGTTCCAGCAGCGA
>CAZOMH010000957.1:0-1697 GCA_964580415.1 uncultured Nitrospirales bacterium | reverse complement strand
ACTGCACCAGCAGCATGTAGGGCGAGGGGTTGATGCAGCGCAGCGCGCGGTACAGGTTGGCCGGGCTGGCGCCCACGGGCCGCCGGAAGCGCTGCGAGAGCACCACCTGGAAGATGTCGCCCGCGCAGATATACTCCTTCGCCTTGCTCACCGCCTCGCAGAAGGCCTCGCGGGTGAAATTCGACTCGGGCGTCACGTCCTCTTCGGGCGCGTTGTGCAGGCGCTCGGTGCTCACCACCAGGGGCCCGCGCAGCGTTTCCTCGATCTCGTGAATCTTGCGCACCGCCTCGTTGTACACCGCGTCGGCGTGGTCGTTGCAGTGGGCGTTGGACACGATCTGTATCTTGTTCTTCACATGGTCGAACACGACGATGGTGTCGGTGATCATGAAGTACAGATCGGGCAGCTTGAGCGGGTCCGGGTTTTCGTCGGGCAGTTTTTCGAAGAAGCGCACCTGGTCGTAGGACAGGTAGCCCACGGCCCCGCCGTGGAACGCCGGCAGGCCCGGCAGCTTGATCGGCTCATACTGCGCCATTAGTGCCCGCAGCTCCCGCAGCGGGTTGTCGGATTCAAAGGTCTCCTCCACGCCGTCGCGGATGATGGCGCCTTGGCGGCCCTTTGACCGGAACACGATGGAGGGGTTGGCGCCGAGGAACGAGTACTGGCCGATGACCTCGGCTTTTTCCACGCTTTCCAGCAGGAAGGAGTACTGTCTGCCCCGGGAGAGCTTGAGGTAGGCGGTTACCGGCGTTTCGAGGTCGGCAAGGATTTCCTTGCAAACAGGCACCACGGCATTGGGCCGGGCGATGGTGCGGAATTCGTCAAGGCTGGGATATATCATGGGGATGTTCCTTTGGAGTCATGCCGCCGGAGGGCGCGGCCAATTCGAGTCAACAGAAAAGGGTCGTCAGACGTAGTTCAGGCGTTTGCGGCTGCGCCACGCCATCGCCAGACCTGTTGATCGATACGGAACATCGTGTCTCCTGCCAAGAAATGTGGGACAGGCGCCCTCGCCTGTCGCTCCTTGCATGTTCGCCACGCCTCCGGCCAGTCCCCCCTTGAGGGGGGGCGAAGGGCCGGGGGGTGTATACCCCGTGGCGAACCAATTGGTAATTAGGATCGCACAGCCACGCCGTGCGATGCAAGATCAGTGTGTGGCATTCAATGTAGGGCAGACATTCCTGTCTGCCCCACATTGTCCGCCGCTTCAGAACCTTACCGGCACACCGTGCGCCGCAAGATACTCTTTGGCCTCGCGGATCGTTGTTTCCTGAAAGTGGAAGATGGAGGCCGCCAGCGCCGCGTCGGCACCACCCTCCTGCAGGGCCGCCCGCAGGTGGTCCAGCGTACCCGCGCCGCCGCTGGCGATGACCGGAATGCTCACGCTGTCCGCAATTTTCCGGGTCAGTTCGATGTCGTAGCCGTCCTTCGTGCCGTCGCAGTCCATACAGGTCAGCAGTATCTCGCCCGCGCCCCGGCGCTCGGCCTCGATGGCCCACGCCACCGGCTCCAGTTCCGTGGCCCGGCCGCCGTCGCGGCCGCCGTGGCTCTTCACATAGTAGCCGCCGCCCTCCTCCGGGGCGCGCTTCTTCGCGTCAATCGCCACCACGATGCACTGCGCGCCGAAGCGGGACGCGGCCCGGTCAATGAAGTCCGGGTTCTCGATGGCCGGCGTGTTGATGGAGACCTTGTCCGCG
>CAZOMH010000956.1:0-1702 GCA_964580415.1 uncultured Nitrospirales bacterium | reverse complement strand
CGCCCGATCAGAAACGGGTCGATCGCCAGTCCGCGCCCGATCATCCAATGCGTGATGCCCGGAAACCGCGCTTTGAGCCGCAGGTAGTCCTGGCGCGTCCGCATATCGCCGTTGTAGACCAAAGGGTGCCTGCACACCGCCAGCACCTCCGCGAACGCGTCGAGCAACACCTTGCCCCCATACATCTGCCGGGCCGTGCGCGCATGGACCGTCACCTCGCGCAGCGGGAACGCATTGATCAGCCCCATACGCAGCCCCAGCAAATCCGGCGTGTCCATACCCAACCGGACTTTGACTGAAAAACCGCCGGGCATCTCTTCGCAACCCGCCTCCATCATCCGGGCGAACGCGTCCACGTCACGCATCAGCCCTGCGCCGCGCCCCTTCTTGGTCACAAAGGGATATGGACACCCCGCGTTCAGGTCGGCGCACCTATAGCCCATGTCCTTGAACGCGTGCAACAGCGTGCGCAACTGTCCCGCGTCCTTGCCGATCACCTGCGGCACCACCGGCACCGCCTGACCCAATCCGGGGTCAATGTCCTTCAGCAAAACCGGCTTCACCTTCGCCCCGGCGAACGTGGGGATGAACGGCGCAACCGCCCTGTCAGGCGGCTGGAACCACAGCGCGTGCAAGTTGCGGAACGCGCGCACCGTCACCCCGCGCAGCGGCGCCAGGCAGAAATCATCGGTTATTGCAGTGTCGTCCATCGTTTTGAGACGTTACCACACCCGGTGCCGCGCTTCAAGGAACGACCGTACGGCTTCAGCAATTTTGACGGTTATGTTCGAGACAAGGCGTGGAATCGTGCGTGGTAAGCGTCCGGCGGTTCGGGGTTGCAAAGTGCGATGCGGTGCGGCTATACTCGGCGCCTTACAAAGCGACAACATCAATAAAAAACAAGTTGTTTTGGAATGATGGAATACTGGAATGTTGGAAGATCATTCGGCTGCTTCGATCTCAACCCCATCATTCCACCATTCCAATATTCCAGTTGGGTTGCGGGCTCGGCCCGCATTGGTTGATAGGGAAGAAAACAAAAGAATGGCGCCACAGACGATGTGATGCGCCTTGGAAAGGATAAGGGGAACAATGGGGTTTTCTCCATGGATCGCAGTGGTGCTGGCCCTGCCGGTGCTGTTGTTAGGGGAATGGCTGGTGCGGCAGGTCGGATGGCTGAGGCGGTTCCACATTCCGGCACCGGTCGTGGGAGGGCTTGCGGTGTCGCTGGCGATCCTGGCGGTCAATCTGTGCAGCGGAGCTGACGTGCGCTTCCAGACGGACGTCTCTTCCCCCTGGTGGACCTGGCTGGTCTGCGCGGAGCCGGACTGGTTTCGGACACCCGCGAAGCACGTCAACACGCCCTTCCTCGTGGCCTTTTTCTCCTGTATCGGCCTCAACGCGAGTTGGTCGCTGCTGAAGCGCGGCAGCGTGCAGGTGCTCCTGTTCCTGTTCCTAGCAACGATCCTGGCCGTGGCACAGAACGTGGTGGGGGTGGAGCTGGCCGCGCTACTCGGCCAACCGCGCCTGCTGGGGTTGATATGCGGCAGTGTAACGTTGACCGGCGGACACGGCACGGTCATGGGGTTCTCCCCCGAATTTGAGGCCGCGGGCCTTGCCGGGGCAGCCGTCATCGGCGTGGCCGCCGCGACCTTCGGGGTCGTGGCCGGCGGGCTGCTGGGCGGCCCGGTGGGCGGCGCCC
>CAZOMH010000955.1:0-1706 GCA_964580415.1 uncultured Nitrospirales bacterium | reverse complement strand
AGAAATCCGCCGGGGCGCTCCCGTCAAGCAGCAGCGCCTGCAGGGCCGACATGCCCGCAAGGGGCGAAATGTCGGTGATGGTCTTTCCGGTGAGCGGGTCCTTGTTTCCGGACAGGCCGAGATAATGAAGATTCACCAGGCTGGAAAGTGGGCCGATGGACGTAATCTCATTGCCCTTTTCCGGCATGTTGAAGAGGCCGCCCTCCAGCGGATTGCCCCGGCCCAGTTCGAGCAGGGTCAGGCTGGACAGCCCCGCCAGCGGGGCCAGCTCATGAACCCTGTTTTGGCCGAGCATGAGCGTCGTCAGCCCGGTGAGTCCGCCAAGGGGTTCGATATGGCCGATATTGTTGTTCTGCAGGAAGAGCCCCCGCAATTCGTACAACTGCTCAATGCCGCCGAGGGATTCAATGCCCAGATTGCGCGCGTCGAGATAGAGCAGCTTGCCGCCCAGCACATCGCTCCACAGAAGCGGGGCCGTCAGCTTGTTGATTGCCACGCGCACCGCCTGTTCCAGGCGGGGATCGGCAAAGCTGAGGACGGCCGCGGGGTTTGCAACAAATTCCGCATTCACCGTGACATCGGCGTCCATGATGATCCCGATCTTCGTGCCCGTGACCGTGTGCGGCACCGTGTCGGGCGTGACGGTCCATCCGTTGAACAGCCAGGGGTCCTTTGCGACGGCGTACAGCGTCACCGTGCTGCCCGGCTTGTGTTTTGAACTGACCGCATAGGGACCCAGCGCCAATCCCTGCCGCGTGCAGGTGAGTGTCTTGTACGAGACGGCGGCGGGATCGGGAAAAGAAGGATTCTGAACGTAGACCTGATACACGGTATTGACGGCGTCGAAATTGGGCGAATCCGTTCCCTGCGGGTAGAGATAGTCGTACGCGGCCCCCCATTCGAAAGCGTTGTCAAAGCCGTCGCCGTCGAGATCGCCCGAGGCGCTGAAGGGCCAGGGCATCGCGACGAACAGGCCGTTTAACTCATCGTCGTTCAGCGGACCCAGGTTGAAGAGCGCACCCACACCATAGGCGATGAACACCGATTGCGTGTCCCCCAGCATGCCGTAGGCGGCAACGGTGTCCTTCCTGTATGCGGCCGCAGCCGCCGCGGTTGATGAAATCTGGTGGAAGGCGCCGTTGATCGCCTCCCACCGCGCGACCGCGTCATCATGGTTCAGACCGGGCACGCTGAAATTGGGATCGTTCAGCGCGTTTTGGACCAGCAGTATTTCCGCGAGGTCCGGAATTCCGTTGCCGAGTCCCATGTTGGGGACACCCAGGCCGTCTTCGCTGCCAATGGTGTTGATATCCTTGAACCTGTATGCTTTGTTGCTGTCGGAATCCTCCACACCCCAGGTCGCGAAATAACTCTCCCGCAAATTAACATTCAACCCGGCGGACTTCGCGGCCGGGACGGACTTCGCGGTGGCTTTGGCGGCTTCCCGCTCCGCCGTCTGGAGGACCGCTTCCGTGGTTACACCAACGGTGGTCTGCGTGACGGCATCCAGCCGTTGCCGCGCTTCGGGGGTTATCTGCAGGCCGGGCAGCACGGCATGCAGGCTCTCGGCGGAAACCACCGAGGCGGGCAGTTGGACCGGCGTGACCGCAGGCGTGTCCTCGGTGATCACGACGGCTTCCAAAGTGCCCGTGCCTGCCTGTGCGGATGGCGGAGAAGCCAGCACTTCCGCGCAACGCTGTTCCGGT
>CAZOMH010000954.1:0-1707 GCA_964580415.1 uncultured Nitrospirales bacterium | reverse complement strand
GCACCTGCCATACAAATTCTCATGAAACCTCCTTCAAAATGCGGCCCGCGCGTTGCCGGCCAACCCGGCCGGGGCGACAGTATAGCCAAAGACACGCCCCGTCGCCACTTGAAACCCCAATTGAAACCCCAAAGCACACCCCGGCCCGCTGTTTTTTCTTGCCGGTCCTTCTACTGGTAGAATACGGCCATGGCACGAAAAGAAACTGTATACCGCGCCATTGAGCGCCGTGATCCGCCGCGTTTGCCGATCAACTATTGCAACCGTGACTTTGACGATTCCGACACCATCGCTGTCGGCTATGGTCCCGCGAGCGACTTTGTGCCCCGTGGGGCGGGAGATACCGAGTGGGGGTTTCTTTGGGAGGCACTTGACGGCACCATGGGGCAGCCGAAAGCGCATCCGCTTGCGGATGACGCCGCCATTCCCGCCTACCGTCCGCCCGATCCCTTCGCCCCGGGACGCTTCGACGCGCTGTCCGGTCAGATCGCGCTCCATCCAGACCGGTTCATCAAGTTCAGCCTGGGCATTACCGGGTTCAATCAGGCAACATTCCTCCGGGGCTATGAGGCGTTCATGATGGACCTGCGCACGGACCCCGACATGGCCGGGCGCATCTTGGACTTCGTCTTCAACTTCGAAAACGGCATCATCGACCAAGCGGTCCGGCATCCCGTGGATGCGATCACCTTCGGAGACGACTGGGGCACCCAGCAGGGACTCATGATTTCGCTGGACCAATGGCGCGCGCTGTTTCGGCCCCGTTACGCCGCGCAGTTTGAACGGGTCCGCCGCGCGGGCAAGAAGGTGTGGTTTCACTCCTGCGGCAATGTACACAGCATCATCGGCGACCTCATCGAGATCGGCGTGGACGTGATTGAACTGCTTCAGCCCGATGTCATTGGGATTGAGCGGCTGGCCACGGACTTTGGCGGCAAGGTGTGCTTCTGCTGTTCCGTGGACCACCAGCGGCGCGCCATCTCGGGCACGCGGGAGGAAATCTTTGACTATGCCCGGCGCCTGCGCGACACCCTGGGTGCGTTCAATGGCGGCTACATTGCCTATATCGAGGACTACGCCTGCCTGGGCATGGACGAGCAGCATTATCAGTGGATTCGCGAGGCGTTCCATGGGCTCAATGCGGAATAGACTCTTGCGCAAAAGGAAAAGCCGGCAGAATACCGCCCCGCCTCCCGCAGCCCTCGCGTTACCGTCTCGCCAGTCCGCCTTTTCCGAACAGCGCCAAAGTTAGTTCGCCAATTCTCGCCCGGTGACGGATGCAGTTTTCCGCATCCGTCCAAGTGTTCCAGATTCGGCGGTCGCCTGCCCGCAGAAAGTCGCGGCTTTCAACAAACGCCGCATCGGAAAGTTCCATCGCGTCAATGTGCGCCATGCGCAGTTCTTCAAGCGCCTCTTTGCGAAGTGACGGGTCAGCGCCCGGTGCGTTTGCGGCGTCTTTCAGCATGTGAGCGGCGGCCACATCCTCGACTCCGTCGCGGACGGCCTCCCAACGGACACTCGGCACGGGAAGCGGACCGGGATAAACGAGCACATATTCGTCATTGACGCCCTTCCCCGGAAACCATTCGTTCTTCTCCGTGGTGCTGTATGTCCAGTAGCCGATGCCGGAGAGGCCGAAGAAATCGGCCCGCCATGCATTGCCGCGGTTATAGCAAAGCGGTGACAGCGACCGAACCTGCGACACGC
>CAZOMH010000953.1:0-1715 GCA_964580415.1 uncultured Nitrospirales bacterium | reverse complement strand
CCTGGGACAGCGGCCAGTTCTACATGGGAACGGACGCCCCCGGCGCGGTATTCAACAGCGCCTGGTTTCGAGGCGGCTGGTTTGACGGTGCCACGATGGCCTGGCAGGACATCGTGGAAGGCCGGTGTGTGAGCCGTCCGCCCGTGACGGAAGGCGATCCCAGCCGGGGGGCGAGTTTCTCCGTGCCGCTGTCGCTGGCCCCCGGCGCGGCGACGACGGTACGCGTGTTGCTGGCCTGGCATGTCCCGGTCAGCAATATTCGTGTCGGCTTTGGAAAACAGGACGTCTGTACGGCCGAAACGTCCTGCGGCACCGCGGTCACCCCCCGTAAGGAGACCTATGTGCCCTGGTATGCGGGCCGGTTCGCCAACGTGGCCGACGTGGTCGCCCATTGGCGCCGGGAAGGCGCCCGGTTGCGACGCGAATCGCAACGGTTCAGCCGCTGCCTGTACGATACGACGTTGCCGCCCGAGGCCATGGAGGCGATCACGGCCAACCTCACGATCCTGAAATCACCCACCGTGTTGCGGCAGACGGACGGACGGCTGTGGGGATGGGAGGGCTGTTGCGACGGGGGGGGATGCTGCCACTGGTCCTGCACGCACGTGTGGAACTATGCCCAGTCCCTGCCGCATCTGTTTCCCGCGTTGGAGCGCAGCCTGCGGCAGACGGAGTTCGGCGAGTGCCAGGCGGAGAACGGTCATCAGAACTTCCGTGCCCCCCTGCCCATCTATCCTACCGACCACAAGTTCCATGCCGCATCGGATGGCCAACTGGGCGGCATCATGAAGGTCTACCGCGAGTGGCGGGTCAGCGGCGATACGGAATGGCTTCGCGGACTGTGGCCGTACGTCAAGGCCAGTTTGAATTATTGCATCGAGACCTGGGATCCCGACCATAAGGGATTCCTGGAGGAGCCCCACCACAACACCTATGACATTGAATTCTGGGGCCCGGATGGGATGTGCACCTCGTTCTATCTCGGCGCACTGGTGGCCGCGGTGGCCATGGGCCACGCGTTGGGCGATCCGGTGTCGTTGTTTGGAGACCTGGCCGTCAAAGCCAGGATTCGGCTGGAAGGCGATCTGTATGACGGGGAGTACTTCATTCAGAAGGTTCAATGGGAAGGTCTGAAGGCCAAGAGTCCGGTGGGTATGCAGAGCATGCTGGGCGCCTATTCCGCCGAGGCGGTTGAACTGCTTAAAAAAGAAGGGCCCAAGTATCAGTACGGATCAGGATGCCTGTCCGACGGGGTGCTGGGGGCGTGGATGGCGGAAATGTGCGGCCTCGGCGGCGTGCTTGATGCGGACAAGGTAAGAAGCCATCTGAAAGCCGTTCACCGGCACAATCTCAAGACCGATCTCTCGACGCATGCCAATCCCCAGCGGCCGAGTTTTGCCGCGGGGAAAGAGGGGGGACTGCTGCTGTGCTCCTGGCCCAAGGGGGGCAATCTGTCCCTGCCTTTCGTGTACAGCGAAGAGGTATGGACGGGTATCGAATACCAAGCCGCCTCACACATGATTCAAATGGGGCTGGTGGAGGAAGGACTCGACGTGGTTCGCCTGGCGCGATCCCGGTACGACGGTCGGGTCCGCAATCCCTTCAACGAGTACGAGTGCGGGCACTGGTATGCACGGGCTATGTCCTCCTACGGCCTCCTGCAGGCCTGGGGTGGCGCCCGCTATGACGCCGTGGAACAGGTCCTGTATCTGTCG
>CAZOMH010000952.1:0-1722 GCA_964580415.1 uncultured Nitrospirales bacterium | reverse complement strand
TGGCGTCCCCAACGGGATTCGAACCCGTGTCGCCGCCGTGAAAGGGCGGTGTCCTAGGCCGGGCTAGACGATAGGGACGCGGAACTCACCATGCAACGTTCTCTTAGGGAGCTTGCCACAGGGGGAGCAGTGTCGAAACTATACCAAATTGGCGGGGATTGAGTCAAACTGATCATGCCAACCGTCATGCTGAACCAGTCGCGCTGAACGGATCGCGCAGACGTCGTGCGGCCACTCGACGGACGCCGTTACCGAGTCATGACGGCCATGGACACGCGGTGTCATGGTCACAACGCTCCGCCAGATGGAATCACCGCCCCCGCGGGACTGGAAAGTCTGTCTGGGCGACGGCATTGACGGGGAGTCCGGCAAGCCCTAAGATAAGGAAGGATTGGGTCTGCGGCGTTCGCGGACTTGTTGCCGTTTTGAACATACTCCCGGAAAGTTCCATGCGAAAATCACCGACTGCGCTGCATTCTTGTTCTTCATCTCTGGCCATCACCGCGCTGTTCATGACCGTCACCCTTTCCGCTTTCGGCGGGGGCACACGCAACCTGGACGAGATGGTGAAAGCGCTGACCATAAAGCAGGGCTGGGGCGGTTTCGGAATCAACACCGCGGCTTTCGCGCCCGGTGGTCCCCCCGCAAAGGCCCTGCGCATCGTGGACAAGGAATACACGCGGGGACTGGGCCACCACGCCCCCGGCGAAATCATTGTGCCGCTCACCGGCCAGTACACACGGTTCCAGGCGGAGGTGGGCGTGCAGCGGCAGGGTGGTGGACGGGGCAGTGTGGCGTTTCAGGTCTGGGTGGACGGTGAGAAGCGCTTTGACAGCGGCACAATGACGGATAACGACGCGGCCAAAGCGGTGGACCTCCCGCTAACCGGCGCGCGGGAAATGAAACTTGTTGCCACGGACGGCGGCGACGGGTTCTCCTGCGACATGGCCAACTGGGCCGATGCCCGGCTGACCCGTGATCCCGCGATTCCTGACATTGCCGCACCGGTCTTTCTCTTCGGCGGCACGCCTATGGAAGGCGGTCCCGGCATGGAGGGCAGCTACGCGCTCATCGGTCACAGCGACGGCGCGCAGGCGGCCTTTTCACGGCCGCTCAATGCATGCACCGTTGCCGCCACGCCCCGCGAGGATGTGCGCGTCACCACAAACTTCACCGAACTGTCCGGTCCCTTCACCATCACCGCAGAGGCGGCGCTGGCGGGCGGCACAAACGGCGAGGCATGGATTGCACTCGCCTCAGGGGAAACGAAACGTTTCCATCTCGCTGACGGCAAGGCACAGTTGGCCATTGCGGGCGATGGAAAACAGGCTTCCGACGTGGTAACCCTTGGTACCGCCGCCCTCAACGCGGACTGCGCCGTACGCTGGAGCCATGTCCAATACCACGCGGGCAACGCCACCATCGACATCGACCTACTCCCCCCTCCCCTGCCGCTCTCCACCCCGCCCACGCCGCGCGATGTGGTGCTCTGCCCCGCGCTTGAAGGTGAACTCATTCTGTGGGACTGCCGCATGCAGGACGGCATCGGCGCGGGCCAGACGCACAATACCTATGAGACCGCGACACAAAAAACGCTGGAGCGCGGCGACGCGCTCATCACCGATCTGCGGGCCGCGGGCGTGGCGCTGGACGGCGCGGTAAACGCCTGGGCTGCGCTACGCAACGATTTCGACGCCCTGCGCACCGCGCAGGCGAACCCCG
>CAZOMH010000951.1:0-1734 GCA_964580415.1 uncultured Nitrospirales bacterium | reverse complement strand
AGGCGCACCGGGTGCTCGCAGAGGCGATTGGCGCTGTGGCGGCGGGCCGCCGTTTTGTCAGTCCGCGGGCGGCGGTGGCGCTGGCGGATCGGATCACGGACGCGCGGGCCGATGCGGCGCGCGACGGATTGAGCGGTCAGGAACGGCAGGTTTACCGCTTTCTGGGCGAGGGGATGGGCACCACGGAGATCGCGGTGGCCATGGGTATCAGCACGCGCACAGTGGAGTCTTATTATGCGCGTATGCTGGTTAAGCTCGGCCTGGGGGGCATGCGCGAACTGCGGCATGAGGCCATTGTGCGGTGTCGGGAAGACACGGCGTAGGTGTTTTCATCCCCGCCTCTGGCATGATATATCCCCCACACACACGCAAGGGATTTCCCCGTCATTCATGCAAGGAGCAGTCGCTACAGACATGGCATGTCGTTTTTGTCAAGATGTACACTCAATTCTTAGGCAACCCCAAATATGGGGCTGTATTACGGATAATTGGGACAGTGGCACTGTATGCGGGTTCCCATCCAAGGCATTGCGCCGCGGTGGAAACCGGCGCGGGCCTGCGTTCACAACAGCATCCACAAGAAAGAAGGAGACAGCGGAATAATGGACAAGGACAAGAAGGAAGAGCGTCCGGGACTGAGCAGACGGGACGCATTCAAGCTGACGGGGCTTGCCGCAGGGGCGTTGGCCCTTGGAACGGGAACTTCCGACGAGGGTTGCACGGGGCCCCTGTCGAAACTTCTTCCCAGCCAGCGAAACCTCCACTTTGACAGCCTCCTGCCGTTCCATCCCGGGGAGGAACTGGATGAGAACGACATGCGTATTACGTTCCTGGGGACCACCCCCCTCCCCAGGATTACCCAGGCATGCAACAGCGTGTTCGTGGAATTGGGCAACGGCGAAAGCTTTGTCTTTGACTGCGGGACCGGCGTGGTGCCGAAATATTACGCGATGAACATCGGCCTGAGAAAGATGGACAAGGTCTTTCTGACCCATCTGCACGGGGACCACGTCAGCGATTTGATCTTCATCTACGGTTTTGGTCCTTCCGATGACCGCAGAACACCGCTCTATGTGTGGGGCCCGGAGAAGTCCGGCGTGCCCGATCCGGTGACGAGTGAAGTCTATGAAGACGGAACCATTGCTTTCTGTGAAAATGTCCAAAAAATGATGCGCTGGCACAATGAAAGCCAGAGCTTCCTGGCCAGTTCCCTGGCCTCCTACACGCCGCCCGCCTGGGCGCCGCAGGACAAGAAGGACGCCTATGACCTCGTTGCCTTCGAAGTGCCCTGGAATGAACGAAAAGTATGCTACGAGGACCCCGAGAAAGGCGTGACCATCACTTCATTTCCCGCGGTGCATTGCCGGCAGGGCAGTGTCAGCTACAAGCTGGAATGGAACGGTTTGTCGATGATTTTCACCGGCGACACCAAACCCAACTATTACGTCATTGATGAAGCCGCCGCCGGGGTGGACGTGTTGATCCACGAGATGGTCGTGCCTGTGGACGTATGGGCGGAACGGGCCGGCGGCGCCGATCCCGACGGCGATGCCGACAACTGGGCCATGGCCACACATGCGGCGCAAGAGGTTCAGGACAGTTCGCACACGCCGCAGCGGGCCTACGGCTACATTCTCAGCCAGCTCGAAAATCCGCCGAGGCTTGCCGTCGGCA
Source organism: uncultured Nitrospirales bacterium (assembly GCA_964580415.1). Taxonomy (GTDB): domain Bacteria; phylum Hydrogenedentota; class Hydrogenedentia; order Hydrogenedentales; family CAITNO01; genus CAITNO01. The sequence continues at coordinate 60 of CAZOMH010000951.1, read as the reverse complement.
CGCATTTCCAGGCCGAGGACGACACGATTAATGCCGCGATGAAAGATATCCGCGACTGGT
>CAZOMH010000950.1:0-1734 GCA_964580415.1 uncultured Nitrospirales bacterium | reverse complement strand
CGGTAAAGCCGCCGTTGGGCCGCACATCATCGCCGAAATCACGCACGACCTTGGCATAAAAGGCGCCCATGTCGAAATTGGCGATGGCCATACCCACGGCCGCAACGATGTCACCGCCATAGCCGAATTTCTCGCGGTGCGGGCAGTCGGACTCGACGCTGTGCAGATTGCTCAGCAGTGTCTGCCGGGTGATCTTGTGAATTTGGTTAAACAGCCCGTTGGAGCAGGAAAACTCGCCCACCGACTGCACGTCGGTGTGCAATGTCTGCGCGGCGATATTCCCCTTTTCCGGCTTCCCCGGAAACCCGGTGATCTCGGCATAGCGAAACCCGTGGAAAGTGAAGCTCGGGTGCCATATTTCTTCCCCGCCACCGTGCAGGATGTACACATCCTCCTGCCATGCCGTGGCGGGCTGCCTGGAACTCCCGGGCAGTTTGCGGTTCTTGAGCTGGCCGCAAACGGAGGTCATCGGGTTCAGCGTGCCATCGGGATAAAGCAGTTCACCGTAACGGATTGCGACACGCGTGCCGGCCGGACCGGAAACGCACAGTTCCGCGCGGCCAGCCATGTTGGCACCGAAGTCGGCAATAAACACGCCGGGCTTCGGCTCCGTGATGGCCACCGGCGCGATGTTCTTGCCCGCGCGGATGGGGGGGATCGGCTGCGGTTGCAACCCGCCCTTGGGCGGGTCGGCGACGACGGCGGACTTCCATGCGCTGTCGTCAAAACCGGGACTGTTCCAGCCCGGCTGTTCCAGACGCGCATCGCAGACTTCGCCCAGGTATACACTGTTCCGCAGGACCGGCGAGGGCGCGGTCTTCCACGAGGTGTCGGTGACCACACGGTCCCTGGACCCGTCCGCATATTCGATGTCGAGCTGCATGATCGCGCTGGGCGGTGCCACCGGCAGCACGTCCCGCGGGTTGTACCGGTTCCACATCCGCAGCGGCAGCGGATTGCGCCAGCCGTTGCCGAGGATCATGCCCGCCGCATTCTTTCCCCCGTGGAGCACACCGGTCACATCGAAGGTGGAATAGAAGACGCGCTTGTCATACACCGTCCAACCGGGATCAAGTTCATGATCTCCGACCCGCTGTCCGTTGAGATAGAGCTCGAAGTAACCCAGGCCGGTCACATGCGCGGTCGCCCCTTTTATCTGCTTGGAACCCGTATCAAACTCTTTGCGCAGTAACGGTGCCGGGTCGTCGCCAAAGAACGCTTCCTCGTCCGCATAGGGTGCCTTGTCCTCGCGAATCCATTGTGCGGCCCAGTCCACGGGGGAAGCGGAACGAATGCGCAACCCGCACTCCGCCAGCGGCACATTCTGGAGTTCAGCGGTCATAATATGCTCCTGCACCGTGCCGGAGCTATTTGCGGCAAGGCAGCCCCACACTAGTCCAATCGCGGCAATGGTCGGTGTCATGGCGCATGCTCCTATGTTCAGTTTGGACTACTATGATACGGAATGGGCGGGGGTTATGGAAACTGTTCGGCCAACACCCTGTGATATACTGAAAAGATACTGTGGCGGGGGCGTGCGCCCCTGTGAAGGAGGCCGCAACATGCTGCTGGATATTGATCCCCTTGTGAAAGCCGTCAACGTGCTTGAACGGTCTGTCGCGGCCGCCTCTTCAGAAGAACGGATGGCCGGGATCGACGGGGAAATGCGGGAGTTGGTGCGCATGGGCGCCATTCAGGCCTTCGAGATGGCCTATGAGGTCTGCTGGAAATTCA
>CAZOMH010000949.1:0-1741 GCA_964580415.1 uncultured Nitrospirales bacterium | reverse complement strand
CCGACGTTGCATACGGGAGAACGACAGACGAGGTCGTGTTCCTGATCGCCTCGCGGAGCACGCCGAAGTCGTAGGTGGAGCGGTTCTTTTCTCCCGTAAGATCCTCACTGTACCCCTGGCCGACTGTCAGTTTCCCAGAGAACATGTTCACCATGTCCACCTTGAACTGGTCGTGGTTTACAAGTACCTGACCGAGCTTCCACTTAATGCGATCGTCTCCGTCGTAAGCCGCGCCCATCAGCATCGCGGCAAGGGCTTCGTGTCCGAAAGGGTTATCAACAGACATCCATGAGTTCTCGCCCATGTCACACCTCTTTCGTGAGTTGCGTGGTTGCGGTCCAGCCAAGACCCTCGGCGAGGCGTTGGACGTTCTCCTTCACCGTGCCCGCAGTGACCTTGGAACAGCCCATCCCCGAGCAATGCCTTCAAGCTGCACGAACGCCTGCCTCCACCCGTCAAGGTCGAGGTCTCCTGTCAGGCCGAAAACCAGCAGGCCGCGCTTGCCGGAGTACCCGAGGTCTACCGTGCGGACAAGGGCGACAGCGGACAGAACGCCGTCTGTGAACGCGCCAATCGCGTAGAGTTCCCGCTTGCGCACGGCGGACAGGGCGTTGGCAACGGTGATCTCATCGGCGTCCATGCTCTCGCGGACGCACTTCTCGATCTCGTCCCAGAACACCGTCTGCGTGCCCCAGTCGAGCACGTCAAGCCTGACGCTACTCTTCTTTTGGGATTCCCCTTGTTCCACGGATGAACCTCCTGTCGTGTGCCTGATACCGAACCTCAACACCCCAGATGCGGCTACCCGGGGACACAACGGCCGAAACGCCGATCTGCCCGGACACCATCGCAACGCTCAAAATACCAGCGCCCTCGGGCGAGCACTGGATGTAGGGGCTCTGCGCGAGCGCGTCCCCGGTCATGTACCGCACCTTCGCGCCGACCCGCAGCTTCGTCAGCCCGTCGCCGGCCACGCGGATGTACGTCAGTTTCTTCTGCTCCGCGCCGCCGGCGTCCACCATGTTCGTCCAGAGTTCGGCCCGCAGCGAGTCGTGGTAGCCCGTTCCACAGGCGCGCACGCCTAGGCCGGGCACCAGCACGACGCTCTTCACCACGGCCTCCACCAGCCCGCCGACACCCGCCTCCGTCACCACGAGCGAGTCGGCCGTGCCGCTGACCCAGAACTCGCCGTCCGTCCCGTTCCATACCACGGTGGGCGTCGTGGGCACGGGGACCACCGTCTCGATGCGGGTGGCGTCGAGGTTGGCGCCGACGCTGTACATGGCCCCGTCCGTGCCGACGAACAGGTGCTTGTCCACGTTGCCGTCCACGGCGGCGCGTCCAGCGATGCCGACTCCGGGGGGGATTCCCCGCACGTCCTCCAGCCCGTAGCCCGTGCCGACCGGGCGCATGGCGATCACACCGTCTTCGCCGTAGACCATGACGCGGTCGCGCAGGGGGCGGATGGCAAGGATGCGGCCGCGGAACGGCATGGGGGCCTGACCGGACTCGTTCAGTTGCAGGAGCGCGTCTGGGGTGTCGGCGCCCGCCAGCAGGTACGGAATGTCCTCGCCGCCGATGCAGGACCAGCCGACCCAGTTCTGGCCCAGGGCGCAGTCGCCGTAGATCAGCCGGGTGTCGTTGTGGCAGGCCACCACGCCGAAGTGGGGGCTTGCTTGGTTGATCGTCTGGAACCCGCTGGGGTTGACAGGGAACCTACCAACAAGCCGGGTGCCGTTCG
>CAZOMH010000948.1:0-1742 GCA_964580415.1 uncultured Nitrospirales bacterium | reverse complement strand
GGATGCGGTGCGTCCGGAAATTCTGGGCGACGCGCTTGCCAAGAGCTCCAAAAGTTCCCGCGTGTCCAAGGCGCTGTTTGAGGTGCTCGAATACCAGGCGCTTGTGAAGGGAAACACCAGGATAACGCTGATACCCCGCGGCAAGGAGATACTTTCGCAGTTGATCGCCTCAACACAGGAACCGGCAGCGGCACAGACCGTTCCGGCCGTGCCGGGCATGCCGGCGGCAAGAACACAACCCGGGGGCTGAGCGACATGCGCGCGTGTTCGTCGCGTCAATCCCGGATGAGCTTGTAGCTCTCGATGGCCCATGCGCCCACGGGCGCGTCAAAACCGGCCGTCGTGGCCGGGATATCTGCCTGGCTGTTTTCGAGCAGGTCTGTGGCGTGGACCGCGTCCGCCGAAAGCGCGGCGGAGAGCGTGATCCTGGCATTGCCCGCCGCACCGGTCGATTCAAAGCAGCGCAGGATGAGGTCGTCTGAATCCTCCGCCTTCTTCAACGCCGACAACAGCATGTTTTCCGGTTCCACACGGAGGAACGCCTGGGAGTGGGGGAGCGTGCCTGTGTGGGACGTTGCGGCCACGGCGATCAGCGGGTTGTTGAACTCCTGTCCCCGGCGCACCATTCCCGACTGCTGCCAGGTTCCGCCGTGCGGGACCAGCGCGTATTTCACCGTGTGCATCGCCGCCTCTTCGGTGGCCGCGACGGGATGGTCCGGGCTGCGCAGCACGCTGAGCCGTATGGTATTGGATGTGATGTCATGGCCGTAGCGGCTGTCATTGAGCAGACTGACACCGTACCCGTCTTGGGTGATGTCCACCCAGTTCTGGGCGGCAAATTCCTCGCCGCGGCTTGGACGCATGATGGCACCGTAGGGAATTTCATAGGTTGCCTCGGGCGCGGACAGGGCCAGCGGGAACGCCACCTTGACCATCTTGTTGGCCCCCTGCCACTTTACATCGAGCGCAAAATCGATTTGTCGTACACCGCTCTGGAGGGTGATGCGCTGGATGAACCGCGCCAGCCCGTATTTCTTTTTCACCTCGACCGTCACCCGTACCGGACCGTTCTCCAGCACGCGGATCTGCGGAGCATCCGCCACGTCCACGCAGGGGCCGTCCCAGATATTGTGTTCCTCTTTGCCTTCGGGCGAGAACAGGAATCCCTCAGAATCACCCGGGTCGTCCAGCACCTGAATCAGGTTGCCCCGTCCGGGCTGTGCCAGCATTTCGCGGTCGTTGGTCTTGTCGAAGAGACTTGCCAGGCAGCCGGTGTTGCCGTCGATGGTGATGCGGAAGAATTCGTTCTCCAATCCGGCCGGTGTTGCCCCAAGGGAAGCAGTATCTGTCTTCCCGGGCCTGACCCAGTAGGTCTTGTAGCCGAGTGACGGCACGTTTCCGGCGATGAAGGCAATGCGTCGTTTCTTCTCTCCGTTTCCTTTGTCGAGAATTTGCGCGGCGATGGGTATGCCCTGTTCATCCACAAGTTGAATCGCGTCGGCGGACGTCGTATTGTCGAAGTTCACTTCAACCGTGTCGCTGCGGTCCCACGCCAAGGGGTTGAAGACAACGACGGGGGTTCCCGCACCCGTTGTGTCGATGTTCTCCGCGATGGCGCCCACCGTGTCGCGCAGTTCCGCGTCGGCCATGGCGGCTACCTCCGCATAGCGCTGTAGCGCGTCATCAATGGACGGCGGCACGTCGGTGCCTGAGATGGTGTCGTGAAACTGGTTGAGCATGAC
>CAZOMH010000947.1:0-1746 GCA_964580415.1 uncultured Nitrospirales bacterium | reverse complement strand
CCGACGCTCATTGTGGTCGTTTTTGCCTACTGGCTGAACGGGTCCGGGCGGTCGCGGCCGGCCGCGCTCGTTTTTGCCTTCCTCATGACGGCATGCATCATCAGTTTTGCCGCATTTCACCGGGAAACATTTGATCCATGGCCGCTCATGTACATGTCGCTTCCGCTGGCCATGGTAAGCATTTATATGCCCGCAGTGGAGGCGGGATGTTTTCTGCTGACAAACCTGCTGTTGCTGTGCCTCCTGCCCCGGTACTTTCCCCAGGTTCGTTTGTCCGATCTCCCGCTCGGATTCTACATTGTCATGGGCGGGGCAATCATGGTGATAAAATTTTACCGGCAATTGCTGGAGAACATCCGTTCGACCGAATTGCAGGAGACCCGGACGCGCTACCGCCAACTGCTGGAGATGGTCTTTGAAGGGGTGGCGGTGGAGCACAAGGGATGCATTCTCGAGGCCAACAACGGCTTCATGCACATTTTCGGCACGGACGCGAACGATGTGGTGGGACAACCCATCACCCGTTTCCTTCCCGGAGGGCTGCCGACGGTTTTCGCCCATGAAACAACGGGCACGCGGGTCGATGGCCGGCCGGTTTGCCTTGAGGTGGCCGTAAAGGAACTGGGGGAGGACTCCGACGCGCCGCACATGATTGCGTTGCGCGACGTGACGGACCGGAAGTTCGCCGAATTGGAGCGGGCGCGGCTCCACGCCGCCATCGCCCATACGGCGGAAAGCGTGCTGATTACCGATCCCGAACAGCGCATTTTGTATGTCAACCCCGCCTTCAAGCAGATGACCGGCTATGATCGCGACGAAGTGATCGGCAAGACACCGGCACTGCTCAAAAGCGGCCGCCATGATGCCGCGTTCTACGAGGGCATGTGGAAAAGCCTGGGCCGGGGCGAGCCATGGCGGGGCCATTTCTGCAACCAGCGCAGCGACGGCACGCTGTACGAGTGCGAGGCGACCGTGTCGCCGGTGCTTGACAGCGACGGCCAGCTCGTAAACTACGTTGCGGTCGCCCGCGACGTTACGCGGGAGGTGCAGCTTGAGACACAGTACCGGCAGTCCCAGAAAATGGAGGCTGTCGGCCAGCTTGCGGGCGGCGTGGCCCATGATTTCAACAACCTGCTGCAGGCAATCCGCGGTTACACGGAAATGGTCCGGGCGGCACTGCCCCCCGAGGGCGAGGAATACCGCGAACTGGGCGAGGCGATACAGGCGGCCAACCGTGCCGCGGCGCTGGTGCGCCAGCTGCTCATGTTCAGCAAGAGCGAGGTGGTCCGCTGCGCCGCGCTCGACCTCAACGAAATCGTTCCCGACCTGCTGACAATGCTGCGGCGGCTGCTCGGCGCGCAGATAGAACTGTCCACGCTGTTTCAGGCGCCGCTCAAGCCCGTATGGGCCGACCGGGGACAGATCGAGCAGGTGCTTACCAACCTGTGCGTCAACGCGCGTGATGCCATGCCCAACGGCGGCTCACTCCGTGTCGCGACGAGACTGTTCGCGGCAGACGAGGCGTTTGTCGCGGTACACGAGGGGGCGGAGTGCCGGCAGTACGTGCTGCTTTCGGTCACGGACACGGGTGAAGGCATCCCCCCCGAAGTGCTTGATCGTATCTATGAGCCGTTCTTTACCACCAAAGAAGTGGGGAAGGGCACCGGTCTGGGCCTGGCCACCGTCTACGGCATCGTCCGCCAGCACAAGGGAATCATCGACGTGTCCAGCGAACCCGGCAAGGGG
>CAZOMH010000946.1:0-1747 GCA_964580415.1 uncultured Nitrospirales bacterium | reverse complement strand
GTGGGAGGGGCTTGACGGATCGCGCGTGCTGACCATCCACACCATTACCTACTTCCAGGCCAACCAAATCCAAATGAGCAGGGATGTTGCGGCCGTCGAGGAGGCGCTTCCCAAGTTCATGAAGAAATTCGTGCGGCCCGACTACCCCTGCGACGCCATCTTCATCAACGGCGCCTTCGTGGACAACACCGTCATGACACCGCGTTACGCGGAAGTCGCCGAGGAATGGAACAAGACCTGGGACTTCCCGAAGTTCATCATCGCCCGGCCTGACGAGTACTTCGAGTATGTCGGGAAGAACTTCGCCGACGCGATTCCCGTTTACCGCGGCGACATGGGAAGTTTCTGGGAAGACGGCGCCGCCTCCACCGCCTTTGAGACGGCGCAATCCCGCTGGGCCAAGGCGCACGTGAACACGGCTGAAAAATGGATGGCGCTCGCGCAAACCAATGGCGTGAAAAAGGACGCCCCGCTCAAGGCGCTCGACACGGCCTGGGAACAGATCGTGTACTTCGACGAGCACACCTGGGGTGCCGCAAACAGCATCGGCGACCCGAACGACCCGCTGACCACCGGACAGTGGAAACGAAAAGCCGACTATGCGAAGCGTTCCATCGACCAGGGCCGCGACATGGAGCAGGCAGGTATTGCCGCGCTGCGCGCGCTGTCGGCCAAGGGTGACGCGAAAGGTTCCACGCTGCACGTCTCCAACCCCCTTTCCTGGGCCCGCGACATTCTGGTCACCGTGCCGGCAGAGACCAGGGCCACGGCCATTACCGACACCGCCACGGGCGCATCCGTGCCCGTGCAGCGCACGACCGGCGGCGACCTGGCCTTTGTCGCCGAGAGGGTGCCCGCCGTCGGTTACCGGCTCTATACCGTCCAGACCGGCGGCGAAGCGGCCAGGGGCGCGGCGCTGCTGGCCAAGGACGGCGACGACCTCGCGTGGAAGGGCGCGGGCTACCGCTTCCACATCAACGCCAAGACCGGCGCGCTCGACAGCGTCACTGATCTGAAGTCGGGCCGTGAATGGGTGGATACCTGCTCGGGGCTGGGCATGAACCAGTTCCTCTATGTCACCGGCGGCGACAAAACCTCCATGATTCACCCCGACGCCGCTCCGGCGCCGCCGATGATCCCCGTCACGCATGAGAACGCCGCGGTCACACTGGCTGAAAACGGCCCGCTGCGCGCCGTGCTGCACATTGCCCACGGCGGGGGCACGGTGGACCCGGTGGATACCGACATCGTCATCCACCGCGACGGCACCATCGACTTCATCAACGTGATCCACAAGAAAGAGACGCTCGAAAAAGAGGGCGGCTACTTCGCATTCCCCTTCGGACTGAACAAGGCCGACGAGGCCAACGCCTACGTCGAGCTTCCCTACGGCATCGCCGCGGTGGACCAGGAACAGATGCCCGGCGCCTGCCGTGAATGGTACGCCGTCAACACCTTCGCCGCCGTCGGCGACACCACCCAGTCGGCCGTCGTTGCCTCAGTGGACACGCCCATGTTCACCGTCGGCGAACTCAACCGCGGCCTGTGGCCCGGCCGGAACGGCGGCCATCGCAACATTCTCTATGCCTACGTGTTCAACAACTACTGGCACACGAACTACAAGGCCTCGCAGGGCGGTGACATCCGCTGCGCCTTCTCGGTCAGGCTGTCCGACGCGCCCTTCGACGGGGTCGCCGCCACCCGCTTCGGCTGGGAGCGTTTCGCCGTTGATCCGGTGCAGACCCGT
>CAZOMH010000945.1:0-1749 GCA_964580415.1 uncultured Nitrospirales bacterium | reverse complement strand
TCTATTTCTACTGCGGCGCAGGCATCTTCTCAAACGGGGGACTCTTCGGAATCAACGGCGCGTCCTATGCCAGCGAGTTCCAGTGGTTTTTCACGGGGGCGGGCGCGGACCTTGCCGTCTGCGCCGGCCTCACCGCCGACAGCAGCGGCTCGATCGCGGGAACCTTCACTTCTCGGGACAACGTCTCCGGCACTTTGGCCGGCCTTCAAATCGCCGGCACGTTCCCCCGCCGCAGCGCGGACATCGTCAACATCGACTTCAACGGCTACACGCCGGGGGACGATCCGGTGCCGGGAGCAGGAGACACTTACGCCGGCGCGGGCCGTATCGGCGGCGCCGGTGATTTCTGGAACAGCGTGCCCGTCGCGAACGGCGGCGTTGCGGGGTTCACAATGCCCAAGCTCAAGCTTTCCGACGGCATCACCAACAGCATGGTCGCCTTCAGCATGAGCAGCGGCGGCGGCGGCGCGATGAGCGCGGACCGCATCTCCAGCGACTATGCGCTGAATCCCCTGCTGAACGACTACCTGACCGTCGCTGCGGGGATCACCAACCGGTTTACGATCGCGGGCCTCATTCCCGGCGCGAAGTATGATCTCTATTTTTACTGCACGGCCGGAATTTTTGCAAATCCGGGCCGCGTTGTGATCGGCGGCACAGCTTACGACAGCTTCGAACTATGGTTCCCGGGCGTTGTGCAGGGTGCCATTCAAGGCGTCAGCGACCATGCCGTCTGTCCCGGTATCGTCGCCGACAGCAGCGGCGCAATCGCCGGGGATTTCTGCAAAACAGATTCGTCGATTCCGCAAGCGGTCCTGAGCGGCTTGCAGATCATCGGCAAGATACCGCTGATTCCCCAGGGCACGTTACTTAGCCTACGATAAGCCCTGTGTCGCTCGTGTACCTGCTGGGCGTCAGTCTTTGATCGCATGGTCGGACGGAAGGTTCTCGCCGGACCAGATGCGCTTCTGCGTTCAAGGCCCGTCGGGCTCCGTCCAGAACGGATCGCTCGCGGGCAACCCCAGCTGAAGCAGGCCGACGGTGCAGAGATAGACGCTGCCGGTGTTGATGTACCCCTCGCCCATGTTGGGCTGCGCGCCGACCGCGCCAATCCGCAGCCAGCCTTGGTCGTCGAACGTACTCGGCACCTCCACCATCGCGCTGAACAGCTCCCAGTTGCCCTTTGCGGCAGAAATTCATGTAGTCGGCGGAGTTTGTGTCAACCGCGCGGCGAATCGATTGAACCGCGAGCCCAATGTACCGCGGGCGCGCAGCTGCCCTTCGGCGTCCGCGCCGGGACCGAGCTCCAGCCAAGGCGCTGCGCCCGCCAGCACCCGGCCGAGCGCTTCGTGCGGTGCCGCCGCCATCCAACATTTCGGCCTCATGTTTGAGTTTTCCTTCAACGGCCTATCAAGAACACGCGCTCGACCGGCGTGGCGCTGCGAAGCTTCGGCTCTGTCGCCCGACCGTACTGCCACGCCACGGCGACCACCTTAACGGGAAATTTCGCGCGGGGCGGAATCGACGTCAGCCTGAGCGTGTTCCCTTCGACTTCAGCCGGGCCCTCGCGCACGTAGTACGAGACGGGCACGCCCGCATCGGAGGTCGCCCGCAGCGCGACGGATTTCGCACCGGCGCGTTGATCCGGGATCGGCGGAAAAACGATGCGCTGCTCCGCGCCCTGCTCGTTGCGAAGCGGAATGTGCAAAACCGCCTGCTGCACGGCCCGCTTGTATGCACCGTCGCCCG
>CAZOMH010000944.1:0-1749 GCA_964580415.1 uncultured Nitrospirales bacterium | reverse complement strand
CGCAATTGCTCCAATTCCCGCAACCAACTTAACCGTCCGGTGAGGGTTGGATCGGTCAGGCTTTCCAATTGCTCATTGAGTCGGCGTATCGCACCTTCAGATGTCTTCATGAATGCGCCTGTTTCGGAACTAAAGCGCTCAATGAACGCTTGCGTGGTCTCCTCCATCTTGATTTTTTTCTCAAGCGATTGGATCGTATCCCTGATTTCATCCACGAGCAGAACCGAATAGGGCGGCTGCTCCTCGAACCCTGTCCATGTCTGCGCGGTACGGCTAAAGTCCTGTTGCCTTTGCCGGATCGTTTCAATTTCGGACAACGCATCCATGTGGGTTTTGTAAGTTTGGATGACCCTCTGCAGCAGCGAACGGTATTCAATGGTCTCTGCCGCTGTGGCGCCGGGCGGCAAATTGGTGGACACGCCGAATTCGGCCTGAAAGCGGCTGAATTTCGCTTGCGCCCCGGTGAGTCGGGCGCGAAGGTGCGGGATTACCGTATCCGCCGTGTCGGCGGCAGGGGAAGCGGCGGCATTTTGTTGCTGACCGGTCTTCGCGTCTGTTCCGCCCCCGAAAACGGACAGCGGCACCCAGAGAAGAACGGCCAGCGGCAAACGCCATTGCGGGCAGGAAAACCGTAACAGAAGGGACGGGGGGTGAGTCATGCGGGGGATGCTCCGTTTTGGGCGAGGTCAAAAGAACGTGGGTTGACGACATTGGAATTGAACGTGGATTCGCATCAAGCTTTTCATATTTCGGGCGCCGTATCAAGTGATACCCGGAGAGCCACGCCAGGCGGCGTGGGTTGACGCATGGCTTTCGTTTGGTTATTATACCAAACATTCAAACAAAAGAGGGTTCGTGAGCAAGAAAGAAAAAGCGGTTTTGGCGTCTAAGGCCAAGGTTCTAAAGGCGCTGGCGCACCCGGCCAGGCTGTGGATGGTTGAGCGGTTGGCCGGGGGCGAGTGTTGCGTGTGCAAACTTGTGGACGGGCTTGAACTTGATTTTTCGACGGTCTCACGGCACTTGCTGGTGCTGAAAAACGCCGGTGTGGTGGCGGATGACAAGCGCGGCAAGCAGGTGTTCTATTCCCTGAAGGTGCCGTGCGTGCTGAATTTCATGCACTGCATCGAGACGGTTATTGAGAAAGGGAGAGTGGAATGATGGATGGGTGGAATGATGGAATACCGGAAGATGAGCGACCGTTTTGGGTATGCGAAGTCAAGGCTCTGCAATCTTAAGTGTTTTCTCACACCCAACATTCCACGATTCCACCCTTCCATCCTTCCGATGAGGCGTCTATGGACTTGAAAGTTGAATGGAAGAAACTGGCGTGGACCGCGGCAGGCTTTCTGGCCTGCTTCTACCTGCCGGTCGGCAACGCGAGGTTTGACCACGCGTTGCTGGAGGCGGCATATCTGGTGAAGTGGTACGCGCGCGAACATGTGCTGCTCTGCCTGATCCCGGCGTTCTTTATCGCGGGCGCGATCGGCGTGTTCGTGAGTCAGGCTGCGGTGATGAAGTATTTGGGGCCGGACGCCAAGAAGGTGCTGGCGTATGGGGTGGCCGCGGTGTCGGGCAGTATTCTGGCGGTGTGCTCCTGCACGATCCTGCCGTTGTTTACGGGCATCTATCGCATGGGCGCTGGGCTGGGTCCGGCGTGTGCGTTCCTCTATTCGGGGCCGGCCATCAACGTGCTGGCCATGATCATGACGGCGCGGATTCTGGGGCCGGAGCTGGGCCTCGCGCGGGCGG
>CAZOMH010000943.1:0-1750 GCA_964580415.1 uncultured Nitrospirales bacterium | reverse complement strand
GGACGAGATTACGCAGCTTGCGGCCGATTTCAACCTGATGATGGACGGGCTCGAACTGGCGCGGCGCCGTCTGACGGACGATGACGCGCGCCTCACGGCGATTCTGGACACGGCGGCGGAGGGCATCATCACCATGGACGAAACGGGGGCCGTCGCAAGCTTCAACCGGGCCGCGGAGGGAATCTTCGGCCACACGGCGGCGGAGATTCGGGGAAAGAGCGCCGTCACGCTGCTGGCACCCTTCGGCGGGGCCACGGCAAAGGACCATCTGATGCAGTGCCTGGGGCTGGCGGACGACGCGGAACTCCACTGTGTTGAACGGGCCGGAACCCGCAAGGACGGCACTGTGTTCCCGATGAGTCTTTCGGTGAGCCGCGCTTTGATGCATGGAAGCGGATCAATGCTGACGGTGATCGTGAGGGACATCACGGATGAGAAGAAGCATTTGGACATGCTGGAGATTGCGGCGGCGCAGGACCCGCTGACGCATCTCCTCAACCGCGCCCATTTCGAGGAACATCTGCAGGATGCCATGTATTCGGGACAGCGGTACCGGCACGCCGTATCGCTGGTCATGTGCGATGTGGACCATTTCAAGGGTGTCAACGACACGCACGGGCACGGCGCGGGCGACGAGGTGCTGCGTTTCGTGGCGGCCAGTGTGGGCACCGAGATTCGCGCGAATGATTTTGCCGGCCGGTACGGCGGGGATGAGCTTTGCTTCGCCCTGCTCTATGCCTCCTCGGACCAGGCCGGGGCCTGCATTGACCGCATCCGCAAAAGAATGCAGACGCACATTTTCCACGGTGCCGACGGCGCATCCTTCTCCGTTACGATGTCCTACGGTGTCGCCGAGTTGTGCGCGGACGACAAGACGATAGAACAGTTCTTCGCCCGTGCGGACCGGGCACTCTACGAGGCCAAAGAGCACGGCAGGAACTGCTACTGGATCGGATGACGGCAGACGGACGAAGGTCCCCCGTGCGCCAAAAAAAAAGGACTTCCACCCGGCAGGGCGGAAATCCTTTTTCGTTGCGTGGGAGGCCTCCAGTGGGAGGCTTTGTTTTGGTCTAGCGCTTGGAGAACTGGAAACGCTTGCGGGCGCCGGGCTGGCCGGGCTTCTTGCGCTCGACCTCGCGGGAATCGCGGGTAAGCAACCCTGCGGAGCGCATTACGGCGCGCAGGTTTTCGTCGTTCTCGACAAGGGCGCGGGCGACGCCAAGACGCAGTGCGCCGGCCTGGCCGGCGAGACCGCCGCCGTCGCAGCGGGCGCGCACGTCAAAGCTTTCGCGCATGCCGGTGAGGTCAAGCGGCAAGGTGGCCAGCTGCACCAGCGTTTCCCGGGCGAGGTATACCTCGACGGGGCGGCCGTTGACGGTGAACTTGCCGGAACCCGGCTGAATGCGCACGCGCGCGGTGGCCCGTTTGCGCCGTCCTCTGGTCACGATTTCTTTGGTGTTGGGGTCATTCACGGGTGATCATCTCCTGCAATCGTGCGGGTCAAAACTCGTACGGCTTGGGGTTCTGGGCTGCCTGTTCATGCTCCGCGCCCGCATAGACGCGAAACTGCCCGGCCAGTTTGTGGCCAAGACGGTTGTGGGGCAACATGCCGCGGATGGCGGATTCGAGCGCGCGCGTCGGATGCTTGCGCATCAACTCGCCCAGCTTCGTCTCTTTCAGCCCGCCCGGATACCCGGAATGCTTGTAGTAAATCTTCTTCGTCTCTTTCTGGCCCGTAATCAAAATCTTG
>CAZOMH010000942.1:0-1752 GCA_964580415.1 uncultured Nitrospirales bacterium | reverse complement strand
ATACGGAGAAGACGGCGCTCAAGATGAAGTGTTTCGATCCCGACTCCACCTGGGAGAAAGCGCCGGGGACCGCCGCGGCCGGCAAGTAAGACGCAAAAGGGCGTAAATTCAATAGTTTGGGCGCTGGCCAAGTCCGGTGCCGATCCTTGGGGCCCGAAGAACCGCCCAAAGGGTCGGCGAGGGATGAGAATTCCTCTGCGAAACGAGTTGTGCCATGGCGGTGTGCCGGCGACGATCTGTCCGTTCTGTTTTCTGTGCTGCGTTTCTGGAATTGCAAACGTGGGAAGGGCATGAATGTCGAACACCCAAACGGGTTGGGTTCACCCGCACATAGAATGCTTTGTGTCTTCCGCGAAGACAGGCTCGCCCGGTCGTATAAACCGTGAAAGGATCTCAAGAATGCGAAAACTTTTGATTGTCGGCCAACTGCTGCTGCTCACGCTGCTGCTGCTGCCAGTCCGGCCCGCGACAGCCCAGGACAGCGCGGCGGCGGCAACCTTCAAGCAGGAGGAGCTCGACCAGATGCTGGCGCCCATAGCGCTGTATCCCGATTCGCTGGTCTCGCAAATTCTGATGGCCTCGACCTATCCGATGGAGGTCGTGCAGGCGGACCGGTGGGCCCAGGCCAACAAGACCCTCAAAGACCCGGAACTCACGGCGGCGCTTGAGAAACAACCCTGGGATCCCAGTGTGAAGTCGCTGGTGGCTTTCCCCGACGTCCTCAAGATGATGGATGAAAAGCTGGAAGTGACCCAGAAAATCGGGGACGCCTTTCTCGCCCAGCAGAAGGACGTCATGGCAACGATACAAAGCCTTCGCAAGAAGGCGCAGGCGGCGGGCAACCTGAAGTCCACCAAGGAACAGACGGTGGTCGTGGAAAAGGAAACCCAGATCATCGTCGTTCAGCCGGCGGACCCCAAAGTGGTGTATGTGCCTGCGTACAACCCCGTGGTCGTTTACGGCCCCTGGTGGTATCCGTCCTATCCCCCCTATCCCTACTACCCGCCCGCATACGTGCCGGGGGCGGCCGCTTTCGGTTTCTGCGCGGGCGTGGCGACAAGCGCTGCCTGGGGGTATGCCTGGGGCAACTGCAACTGGCACGGCGGCGATGTGGACATCGACATCAATCATGCCCAGTTCAACAACGTCAACATCAACAAGAGCAAGTATTCCAATAGTATAGGAAACGGAACGGGACAGGGTTCCTGGAACCATAATCCGGAGCACCGCAAAGGGACGCCCTACAAGGACTCCGGCACCGCCCAGCGCTACAACAAAGGCACATCCCGCGACGCGCAAAGTCGCGAGGCATTCCGTGGCCAGGCCGAGTCCGGAAGGAACGACCCTGCCAGGGGCGGTGCGGACAAAGCCCATGATGGTGCCACCGGCGCGGGCCAGGGTCAGGCAGGCAGGGGCGATGGCGGTGCGGGCGAGAAGGCGGGCGGCGGACGGAGTGACGCCGGCGCCGGCAAGGCGGGTGGCGGAAAAACCGACGCCGGCGCCTTTGGCGGCATGGACAGCGGAAAGCAGGCGACCACCCAGAGCAGCCGGGGTCGGCAGAGCATGTCCTCCTCCCGTTCCGGCGGCGCCGCAGGCCGCGGCAGTGCCGGACGCAGCAGCGGCGGCGGCAGACGCCGTTGACACGGACATCCGTTTGAGCGACTATTTTTGAGTGGAACATGTCTCTCGGAGACAATATGAAAGGATATGTACAATGGCCCGATGCTGCAGATTGTTGCTTCTGATTGCCTT
>CAZOMH010000941.1:0-1755 GCA_964580415.1 uncultured Nitrospirales bacterium | reverse complement strand
AGGCGCGCCGCGCTGGCCCGCACAAGACCGGAAGGACTGTCGCACAAACGCACCGCAAAACCCATATCGCCAATCTTGGAAGTCTTGCCAAAGAGGGCATTGAGCAGCGCATACTGGAAGCCCATGTCGGGATGCGCCTCGGCGGCGGCCGCCAGCGCGTCAAGCGCATTTGCCGTGCCGCATTCCTCCAGGCAGGCCCGCGCGCGTTCGCGCAGGTCGGCATTGGTCAGCAACGCGGCGACAGGGGAGACGTTTGTCTCCTCGGCCACCACAAAAGGCAGCAATGACAATGCGCGTTTGACCAGAACGGGGGACTGGCCGGCGTTCACCAGCGGCATGAGCGCCTGTTCCACAGCAATGCGCGCCGGTGTGACTTCTTCGCTGTCCATCCGGATGGGGGCGGGCTGGTGTGCGATATCCCGCAAAACGACCATGGCCGTACGCCATATGTGCTCGTCATTGTCTCCAAACAGCCTGATCAGACCGGGCACTGCCTCGGCTCCAAACCTGGGGAGCAATTGCCGCGCGCGCGCCTGAATGGGGCCATTATCCTTAACAAGGTCGGCCAGCACCGCGTCCACGGTCAGCGGCGGGGCGATATCGGCCCGCACGAAGGGAACAAGCGCCGCCGCCAGCAGCAGGCTCATTATGATTGTCTTTGAATTCATGTTTGTTTTCCTCATGGCATTGTGTCTCACAGATGCCACGGTGCCCGGTAGGACCGGGACAGATGGCGGTTGGCCTGCTCGTCATTGATAAAGGTTTCGCGGTCCGCGTCCCAGAAGAGCTTGCGGCCGACTTTAAGGGAGATACCGGCAAGCAAGGGAGGCGTGGTGGAGCGGAATGCCTGTTCGATATCTGCGGCCGGCTTCTGACGGCTGCGGATGGAGTCGAAGAAATTGTTGTGGTGCGGCGGGTAGGCCCAGCTCTTTTCGGGCTCGCCAATCCATTCCGGAATGCCCAGCGATTTCGGCGTGACAACAAAGCTGCCGCGATCAACAAACACGACGCCGTCGGTGCCGTAGAAGGCAATGCCATAGCCCTTGTTCTCGTGGACATTCTGCCGGCGCTGTTCCCAGGAGACCGAGCAACCCGGATATTCGAAGAGCGCCTCGATGGTCTCATAGTTGTCTTGAGCCGCATTGTTCCGGTAACTGCCGCCCAGCGCCTGCACGCTCAGCGGGCGGTCCTGTTTGATGCCCCACTGCACGATGTCCATAAGATGGACACCCCAGTTGGTAAGCTGGCCGCCCCGGGCGTAGTCGTGCCACCCCATCCATCCTCCGAAACGGTCCATGGAGAACGGCACCTCGGGTGCCGGACCAAGCCACATGTCCCAATCCAGACCGCGCGGCGGCTCGGCCGCCTCGTCGCCAACGCCAAACTCGTTTACGCTGACCCAGGCCGTCGCATGGGTCACGGTGCCGATACGGCCACTGTGTACCGCGTTTATGGCCTTCTGAAACACCGGCATGGAGCGCTGCTGGGTACCCACCTGCACGATCCGCCCGTAACGCCGGGCCGCCTCAACCATGGCGCGCCCCTCGGCAACGGTCATGCACACGGGCTTCTCGACATACACATCCTTGCCCGCCTCGCAGGCGAGGATGGTAATGAGCGGGTGCCAGTTGTCCGGGGTTACCACCCATACCGCGTCAATGTCGGGACGGGCCAGCACTTCGCGAAAGTCCTGATAACCGTCGGGACGCCGGCTGATCATGCCTTCCACTTTGTCCAGTTGGGGAATGTAGCGTC
>CAZOMH010000940.1:0-1756 GCA_964580415.1 uncultured Nitrospirales bacterium | reverse complement strand
AGAAAGTCCCGGACCTGCTCCCCGCAATAGCACTGGCACTCGACAGGAACCGCCGACCCGGCAGGTTTCTGCTCACCGGCTCGGCCAATGTACTGTCGCTGCCCCGTCTCTCCGAATCGCCGGCCGAACGCATGGAAATCATTCCACTGTTCCCGTTTTCAGCGGATGAACCGGCGGGCCGTCGGGAGGGGTTGCTGAACCGGCTTTTCGACGGAATACACGCCAAAATGAAAGCGCCGGCGGCGCGGGAAGATATTCGGGAACAATTGACACGCGGCGGCTATCCGGAAGCGGTGCAACAACAGACCACCGGCCGCAGGGCCGCCTGGTTCGCCGCCTATATTTCCGCCATCCTTCAAAGGGACGTGCGCGACCTTGCGCAGATAGACGCATTGCACACGCTTCCAAACCTGCTCAAGCTGCTGGCCGCCCGCACGTCCGGTTTGCTTAACCTCGCCGAAGTGGGCCGCGACGCCGGTCTGCCGTACACCACGCTGACCCGCCACCTGGCCCTGCTGGAAACCCTCTTCCTGGTGCATCGCCTGCCGGCGTGGCCGCGCAATCCGGGCAAACGTTTGGTGAAAGCCCCCAAAGTCCATCTGGTGGATACGGGCCTGGCCTGCCATCTGATTGGGGCCGATGCCGGGCGGCTCTCCGCGGATCGGACATTGCTTGGGCGCATGCTGGAAACTTTTGTGGTGGGTGAAATCCGAAAACAGCTTTCGTGGAACAGCCTCCGGGCAACCCTTTACCACTACAGAACCGCTGCCGGTTCGGAAGTGGACATCCTCTTGGAAAAGGCGGACGGCACCGTGGCGGCCATCGAAATCAAAGCCCGCGCCACCGTGGATGCGCCGGACTTTGGCCCGCTCCAAACGCTCAGGGACCAGCTTGGCGGGCAATTCCATGCCGGCGTCGTGCTCTACCTGGGCGATCAAACCCTTTCCTTCGGCGACAGGCTATGGCTCATGCCGGTGCAAGCATTGTGGGCATACTGAGCCCAACCCGGTTCGGTATCGCCACGCCAATGAAAAGAACAATGGTCTGGGACAGGGTGCCGAAAGTGCCTTCTGCGCCGGAAGACTGAAGAAACCGGAAACGCTTTACCCCACCGACCGGCCGGGACATGGGAAATGCGCGGCGCAATATCCTCGTTCAACGCATCCTGCATGCCATGGTTTGACTTCGCGCCCCCGGCTATGCCATTTTCGCTGGCATTGCATACCACGGCGGGAAAAGGATCACAGCCGGAACACAAAACGGACTTGCCAAGAGAACCGCGCATGCTCCGGGCAAAAAAACGGCCGTCATGACAATTGGACGCAGGAGGAGAGACATGAAAGTCACATTCAGGATTGACCTGAGGCACAAGCCGCAGTTTCATAGCCTCACCCTGTCACCCTTCTTCATCAAACAACGGGACGACCAG
Organism: uncultured Nitrospirales bacterium; assembly: GCA_964580415.1. Taxonomy (GTDB): domain Bacteria; phylum Hydrogenedentota; class Hydrogenedentia; order Hydrogenedentales; family CAITNO01; genus CAITNO01. The sequence goes on along the minus strand of CAZOMH010000940.1, from coordinate 327 downwards.
CCGGGCAGGCCGACGGCGGGCCGTATCTGGAAAAGGTTTGGCGTATGACGGGCTGCGGTTGCTTCCTCGTGTTTCTCGCGGCGGCGCTCGCGTCTTCCGGGGCGGAAAAGGCCGTTGCATCGGATTGGCCGCAGTTTCAGGGTCCAAATCGCAACGGTATTTCGCCCGAAACCGGACTGGCCACAACGTGGCCGGCAGCGGGTCCGCCGGTGCTTTGGCAGGTGAAAGTCGGCCCGGGTTACGCCACCCCGGTCGTGCAGGGCGGCAGGGTGTTCCTCCTGGATCGAAAGGACAGCGCGCTGGACGTCCTCCGGTGTTTCGAGTTGC
>CAZOMH010000939.1:0-1759 GCA_964580415.1 uncultured Nitrospirales bacterium | reverse complement strand
ATGGAGGCCATGCTGGATAACGGGATAAAGCCGCTGATCGCCGTTGACGGTGCCGAGCTTTACGCTGGCGCGGGAGAACGGTGCCTGAACGACATGGGATTGCTGCCGGACGCGCCTCACGCGATCCATCTGACTGGGATCGAGCATACGGCCGACGGCGATTTCGCGGTCTTGAACGATCCGGCGTCAGGTGCGGGCTTAAGGGTTCCGTTGGCGACGTTCGTGGATGCGGCCGATGATTTCGGGTTCAGCGGTGTCGCCATGTCAGACCACGCAACGATGGCGCGGCTGGATACGCGGCTCGGGGGTGCGGACGGAGAAGGCGGTACCCTGCTGGGCGCGGCCTTCAACGCCAAGTCGGTCTGGGCCGACTTCCGTGGCAACCTGTTCCGTGGAAAAAGCCTGATTCCTTTCAGCGGCCCAAGTGCGCCGGGGTGGAAATGGACCGGCAACACGATGGTTTTTCAGAACTGACTGCGGTGCGAGCCCGCGTCCGCTTAAAACGGGAAGGATTGGAAGCATGCCTGCTGAATACGGAGTGTTGAACGCGACAGAGCAAGGCGTTATGGCCTGCCGCGCATTCGCTTTGCTCAAGGATGGACTCAGGTCCGGGTGCGCGGATGCCGCCGGCCTTTGGTCGTATCCGGCCCTGTTACGCGACAAAGACGAGACGCCACTCTGGCTGTGCCTCGTCTTGGGGACGGTGCCGATGCCGGCCAAAAAACGGACGGCGCTGTTCCGCCCCAAGGCTATGGTGCTGGCCAGAGCCAACCCGCCCGAGATCGTGCGGTATGAGAATTTCCGGTCAGGGCACGACCCCTTCCCGGCGCTGCCGTGGGATAAGCCTGTGGCCATGTTCCCCCATAAAGCCGTCTGGAGTCTGACGCAGGTGCAGTTTCAGGAAGCCGAGTACGAATTGCTGACGGGGTATGCTGAGGCTGGGCAATGTTTCCGCAAAGGCGTCCCGTTGCCCCGCCGCTTCCGCGACCTGTACCTTCAACTTCAGAATCCTGTGTTTCTCGGGTATTTGAAGTGTCTGGCCCCCGAGTACTTTAACGCTCTCGACGTGACCGGCGGGTGCCCTTAGGCCTCGATGACCGGGAGAGCTGAGCCCGCCTCTATTTCGGCGTCCACTGCCACGCGTACGCGCTGCACGCGCATATGGGCATGTTAGCGGCCCCGGTCTGGCGGACGCGCCCAGACGCGCCGCAGGCGCTCTCTGCGCGATGCCGGAGGAGGATGTGCCTGCCTGGCTGCGGGACATGTTAGGGAACGCCCTCGCCGTTCCGGAGGTTACTGCGGAGAGGGGGCTGGCTTGCCGGGTGCGGGTGAGGCGCAGGAACTCTTGTCCGGCTGCCCTGACCAGCGCCGGTAGACACGTGCTCAGGAGCTTCCGTGCTGGACAGCCCAGGCAAGGTTATCCCTGAGCCGAGCGTCGCCGTCACGTGACGGCGGATCCGGCAAATCAGCTCCCTGTGACCCTTTTTTCTACCCCTCATTTTTACCCCGTTTCCGTACCCGTTTTATGGACGTCCAAAAAGGGTTGTATTTGGCATTCTAAAAAACTTTGGGTGATGTTCTTGGATCCACTGCAGTCTATGTATACATAGACAGGGATACCAGAACATTAGGGGTTAACACTAGGCACCTGGTGCCTAGTGATAAGAGTTAAGCGCAACATGCTATTCAGCAATGACTTAACCCTGTTAATGACTGTTAATAACTTTAACTCGCAGCACTAGGTTCCTAGTGGGGTCGA
>CAZOMH010000938.1:0-1762 GCA_964580415.1 uncultured Nitrospirales bacterium | reverse complement strand
CACATCCGACACATCCGACACATCCGACACATCCGACACATCCGACACATCCGACGCATCCATAGCGTCCATACAGTCCATACAGTCCATAAAAGACCCCAGCTACGCCGAGATCGCGGCCAACGCCGCGCTGGTACTCATCGGCGTGGCGTGCGCGTTGCTCGACCGTCAACTGGCGGCACAGTCCAAGGCTTTCCTAGAAGAGGGCGGCTTTTTCGGAACGCATGCATCGCATGCGGTCGAACAGGAGGACGCGTGACTGATTTCTATGAATCCATCGTCGAAGACGCCGCGCAGCGACACGGATGCTGCGTATTCCGGTCTGTGGTATTCTCTTGACCTGACCACTCGAAACAGGAGTCTCTATGCGTTACACATTGGGAATCAACTGCAGTGGGTTCCATTCTTCGGCATGCCTGCTGGGGGATGGGGTGCTCATTTCGGCCATATGCGAGGAGCGGCTGAGCCGCATCAAGCAGGACAAGGCGTTTCCGCACCGGGCCATCAGCTATTGCTGCCAGGCCGCCGGGATCGAATTCGGGCAGATTTCCGACGCATTCCTGGGCTGGCATCCGCGCCATTACCTCCGCAAGTCGGACGGCGCGCTCAATGAGGCGCTGCGCGCCCGGGGCAAGCTAAGCTACGTGGCGCTCAATGAACTGGCGGCCCACGGGACGCACGACCTCACGGAGGTGGAGCAGCGGCTGCGCACGGCCAACTCGGACTTGGCCATTCATTTCGTGGACCATCACCGTGCCCACCTGGCAAATGCGCTTTACAGTTCGGGGTTCGACTCGGCCGATTTCATGGTGCTCGACGGATTTGGCGAGTTGACCACGGGCATGTGCGGTCATGCGGGTCCGGAAGGGGTTGATACCTTCCTGCACTATCCCACGCCGCACTCGATGGGCTCGTTCTATTCGGTGTTCACCGATTACATGGGGTTTCATCCGGACGGTGACGAGTGGAAGGTAATGGCCCTGTCGGCACTGGGCGATTCATCCGTTTACTACGACAAAATACGCCCCCTGGTAAGGGTGGAGGGACTTCGGTTTGAACTGGACCTGAGTTTCTTTGAGCATTATATCTTCTTCAAGCCCGGCTTCTACAGCGACAAACTGGTCGAGCTGCTGGGTCCGCCGTTGCCCGCGGGCGCGGTCCCGGGCAGGCGCGAGTACGACATCGTCGCCGCCGTGCAGCGCGTGGCGGAGGAAACGCTGTTTGCGCTGCTCAACGCCCTCCATGCCCGCACCGGTTCGGATTCCCTGGTTGTCGGAGGCGGATTCTTTATGAACTCCGTCCTCAACGGCAAACTGCAGGCAGGCACGCCGTACCGTCACGTGTTCATCGGGGGCAGTCCGGACGACTCGGGAATCAGCATTGGCAGCGCGCTCCACGGGGCGCGCGGGGTATTGAATCTCCCGTCGTGCAGGGCCGCGGCGCGGCACAATTACTTCGGCGTCACATACTCCAATGAAGCCATTCTTGCCGAACTGAAGCGCCTCAAGATTCGTCATGCGCATCTCGACAATCCACCGGCCACCGCCGCGCGCGTGATTCATGACGGCAGGATACTGGGTTGGTTCCAGGGAGGGAGCGAGTTTGGCCAGCGGGCGCTGGGCAACCGCAGCATCCTTGCCGATCCCACCCGGGCAGAGATGAAAGATGCGGTCAACGCATCGGTCAAGTACCGCGAAGGGTTCCGTCCTTTTGCCCCTTCCATCCTCTCAGAACGGCAGCACGAAGTGCTGGACATCCCGGA
>CAZOMH010000937.1:0-1767 GCA_964580415.1 uncultured Nitrospirales bacterium | reverse complement strand
CACCTGGATGACCGTCAGGTCCGCCTTGCAGTTGTGCTCTATGTTGCACATGCGGGCCAGTTCGCCAATGGTCATCCCGTAACGCAGCGGCACCTCGTGGTAGGCCACAAAGGACCCCTTCCCCAGCCGCACCGGCCCGTCAACCATCGTCCCGGTAATGGGGTTGACCCGGTCCAGCACGAAATACTTCTTCCCGTTCTCGCCCGCGGCCTCCAGCGTCAGCCCCATCGTGGCCGTATAGGTGTAAAACCGGCAGCCGATGTCCTGAATATCGAACACGAGCGCATCCAGGTCCTTGAGCTGTTCCGGCGTCGGCTTGGACCGCTGCCCATACAGGCTGTAGATCGGCAGGCCCGTCTTCTGGTCCACACCGTCTCCCACCTTTTCGTCCACCGCGCCCCGGATGCCGTGTTCGGGGCTGAACAGCACCTTGAGCTCGACCCCGGGCGCGTTCTTGAGCAGGTCAATCGTCGGATTGCGGTCCCGGTCCTCGCCCGTGTGATTGGTAATCAACCCCAGGCGCAGGCCCTTGAGCGGGGCAAACTTCTGCCGCACGAGCACGTCAATGCCATTGAGAGTCTTGAGCTGCGCAGGTTTCGCCTGGACCCGATCCCGCACGGCACTTGCATCCGTCTCCGGCGCCGCCCCCAATGCCCCCGGCACATAGGTGAAATTGAAGTCCCGAATCGCTTCCGCCGCCAGCGTGCCCAGCCTGGCCCGCAGGGCGCTCACATTCCCGCTCTCGCTCGGATGGTTCCGGTTCGACAGGAAGATGACAAACGTCTGCGAGAACGGATCAATCCACAGCGAAGTGCCGGTCCAGCCCGTGTGCCCATACGACCCGACCGGGAACAGCTTCCCCCGCGGACCGCTGTAGCCCGAGTCAATATCCCAGCCCAGCCCACGCCGCACCGGCAACGAGGCGGGCGTTTGCACACTCGTCATCAGCTCCACCGTCTCCGGCTTGAAGATGCGCACCCCGTCCAGCGACCCTTTGTTGAGCAGCATCCGGGCATAGCGGGCCACATCCGACGCGGTGAAAAACAGCCCCGCATGCCCCGCCACGCCGCCCATGTGCCGTGCCGTCGGATCATGCACCACCCCGCGATACGGCTTGCCCGCCACCACTTCCGTCGGCGCAATCCGCCCCGCCTTGCCCGCCGGCGGCAAATACCCCGTGTCCGCCATCTTCAGCGGCCGGTAGATTTCCTCCGCCACAAACACCTCCAGCGGCTTGTGGCTCACCCGTTGCACAATCTCCCCCAGCAGAAAGAAATTGATGTCGCTATAGCGAAACACCGTGCCCGGCGCGCTCAGCAACTTCTCCGCGCACGCCTTCTGAATCGCCGCCGCCTGCCCCTGCCAATCCGTCTTCGTCTCGATATCCCCCCGCAGCCCGGATGTATGCGTCATCAATTCCCGCACCGTGATAGCCTCCTTGCCCTCCCCCTTGAACTCGGGAATATAAGTCTGCACCGTCGCATCCAGGCTCACCCGCCCCCGCTCCACCAGCAACATCACCGCCGGCGTGCACGCCACCACCTTCGTCAGCGACGCCGCGTCGAAAATCGTATCCTCCGTCATCGGCTCCACCCCCGGCACCAGCGCCCGTTGACCATACGCCTTGTGATAGCTCACCCCGCGATGCTCGATCCACAACACCCCGCCCGGGCATTTCTTCTCCGCAATCGCGCTGTTGATCGCCGCATCCATCTCCCCCAGCTTCCCAGGATCAAATACCGACGCGGCCTTCGGCGACGGCGTCGG
>CAZOMH010000936.1:0-1769 GCA_964580415.1 uncultured Nitrospirales bacterium | reverse complement strand
CCGGCACCCGGTCCGAAGTGTCCTCGGCCGCCGCGATATTCGTCACTGTCCGGGTCAGCCGCGCCAGCCGCCGGAGTATGCGCCGTTCGAGAAAGACCACGCTGGCAAATTGCAGCAGCAGGAATGCAGCCAGGAAAGCCGCCGACAAAAGCCGGTACAGCCGCCGGCCTTCGGCATAGGTGCTTCTGGGAAGTTCCACCTGCAGGGCCGCGCCGTTCTTGCCCTCAAGGTCGCGAATGAGCCCGTATGCCTCCAGCCGTTCCCCGTCGGTCCGGTGAATATAAACCCCGTGCGCCGCCAGCATCGAGACAAAACAGCGCCGTGTGCCGGGGGAGATGTTGTCTTCGCCGCCGTAGATCAGGCTCAACGGCATGTGAAGTTTGTTCGAAAGCGCTTTCATTACCGGGGGATTGAGCAGGCGCGCCATAACCAGAGTTCCGTGGATGGCGCCTTCCCGGTTCGTCATTGTGATCGGACGCGAAGACGCGAGCAGGCAGGTCGTGGCGTTGAGCAGCAGCATCCCCGAAATGACGCCGTATTTGTTGTTTTCGTGACGGGTCAACAGGCCTCCGGGGGCGATGTGGTCCGTCAACGACCCGGGCAGGGTCAGGTTGTCGTCGGTGTCAAGATCGATAAAACGGGCGTAAACCGTCTCGTCTTTCGCGTTCAGGATGAACACCGCATTCAGTCTCAGCGTGTGCATGACTTCCGTGGGCAGGTTCTTTTGAATGAATTTCTTGTCGCCTGTCTGGGTAAAGGAGGCAAGGTCATCCCAGGCGCTCCAGTCTCCCGTTGCGGTGTCCAGTTCCTGAACCTCGTCTTCAATGGCACTCAACGCCTGCTGGAGCGTTGTCTGGGTCTGTCTCGTTTCCAGCGCGGTAAAACTGCCCATCAACCACACGCCGACCACGCCAAAGACGGTGACAAAGAGGGCCAAATGTATCAGAAAGAAGAACATGATCGCCTGCACGCGCAGACTCAATATGCGTTTGGTCATTCGTCGCTCCGTCTGTCATGTCGGCGGAAACAAACACCGCCCCGCGCTGACTGCGGCAGATTCTACCCCATGAGAGCCCCCCGGACAAGCCGGGCCAGGGGAGTCTCCTCGTTCCGGTGCTCCCTTCCAGTGTCCGGATGCTTTTTCCGGAACGCGATAAACGCGAATTCAAAGAAAATGGTATGATTGTTGCGTGGCTGGAGAGTTTCTTCTTTCCCGGTGAGCCAGAGGAGCGGGCGATGCGTGTTTCGACAAGGCTGATGCTGGCCCTATTCTTGGTGACCGGGGCCTTTATGGGGGCGTTGTTGGCCCTGCGCTACTGGCAGCGCCAGAATATCCAGTCCATGCTGTATGCCCGGGGAAGCGAAATCAGCGGCTTCTGTGACCGCGACAGCGAACTGATGGGGCAGCGGCTGAGGACCTTCTCGGAAGACTACAGTTTCTGGACCGAAATGGTGGACTTTGTCCGGACCGCGGATGCCCACTGGGCTGAAGAGAACTTAATCCCCTCGCTCGACACCTTTCATGCGGATGCCGTATGGGTGCTGCGGACCGATGCCTCGCGGGTCTACCATGTCTCCCGGTTTCCCGATGCGAAAATAGACCCGCTGCTTCCCGGAAGGGAACAATTGGCGCCGTTGTTTGCCGGCAGCCACTTCGCCCATTTCTTCATGCGCACCCCTTTGGGCATTATGGAACTGCGCGGCGCCACCATTCACCCCTCCGGGGATGCGGAACGCAAGACTCCACCGGCCGGCTGGTTCTTTGTTGG
>CAZOMH010000935.1:0-1770 GCA_964580415.1 uncultured Nitrospirales bacterium | reverse complement strand
CCAGCTGTGTCGGCTCGCCTGTCTCCTTGTCCGTCAGCAGGAAGCGGTTTTGCTCGGTCAGGAAGAAGCCCGGCGCAATCGCGTTTACCCGCAGCTTGGTACTGTATTCCTGCGCCAGATGCACTGCCAGCCACTGGGTGAAGTTGCTCACCGCCGCCTTCGCCGCGCTGTAGCCTGGGATGCGGGTCAGCGGACGGAACGCGTTCATGGACGATATATTGATGATCGATCCGCCGTCCGCGTTGTTCAACATCGCCTTGACGAATATCTGCGACGGCAGAATGGTCCCGCCCGTCAGGTTCAGTTCAAACACCTTCTGCAGGGCTTCGCCCGGCAGATCAAAGAAAGACTGCTCGGGCGAGGTGGTTGCCCCCTTCATGTTCCCGCCGACGGCGTTAATCAGGATGTCCACCTTGCCAAAATCCGCCACAATGGCGTCGCAGCAGGTTTGGACAGTGGTCCGGTCAAAAGCGTTCATCAGATAGCCTTCGGCCTTTCCGCCCGCCGCTTTGATGCGTTCGGCGCAGGCCTTGGCCATGTCCGGCAGCAGATCTGCCACGGCCACCGTGGCACCCGCCCGCCCCAGTCCCTCGGCAATCGCCCCGCCCAACACCCCGCCGCCCCCGGTAACCACGGCCACCTTGCCGCTAAGATCAAACAACGTTGAAGTGCCCACAGGCGCAACCCTTTCTTATCGTTGAACTTGGAATACTAAGCCATTGCCAAGAAAGTCCAAGTCATTTGGAATCGCGGAAACAAGCATACACACCCGTTCACGCATCATTTCGCAACAGAGAGGCACCCAAGGCCGCCGGGACGGCGGCGATACATACCGCAGGCGTCCCGCCTGCCCTGCCGCGCGCGCCGTACCGCAGGCGTCCCCGCCTGCCCTGCGTTCCTTCCCGACCATATCTAATGGTCGGGGGTTCGCAGGTCCGTATCTGGGAGGCTTCCAACTGGAGCGGCACGCAACACATAGAATAATTACGGTCATGCGCCCAGTCAAGAACAACGCGCAGAACACGGTTCCTATCCCGTGAAACAACCTCCCGACGGGATTTCCCGGTCCTCTGGTACGGCCCTCATACCCGTCTGTCGCCAGACCCCAAAAGCCTCCATGTCCGCGAAGAGCGAACACCGAAATATGCGGACATTCTCGTGTGCTTTGACGTGAAGGCAGTGCTTCCCCAAAAAAAAGCGCAAACTATTGCCCCTGATTCGTGATCCAGAACAAGAAATCGGGGTCTCCGCAGCGCGAAGACCCCGACGGGAAAAATCGACAGACGTTTCCCTATTTTAGAAGAGTGCGGAAAGGAGCACGCCAATCACGTTGGCAGGATAAACCGACGGCCACTTCAGGAATTCCACATGTCCGTCCATGTACAGGACGTTGCCGCCGCCGGGAACGTGGTTGAAGGTGCTGGCAGCGCCGTATACCGCGATCTCGTCCCACATGACGGGAATCTGGCTGGCGGCCTTGCTGCTGGCGGCCGAATTGTTGATGTCGGTGATGAAAAACCGCTCAATGCCGATGCGCAAGCGGGGGATGGGGCCCAGGGAGCTGTCTTTCAACTCGTTGGTCTTGGCGATGTCATTGCTGGAATAGGCACCGTAGAGGGTCAGCGCGGCGGTGACCAGTTCCGGGTTCAGGAAGCCCATGGCATAGGTGGCAATTGCCTGGGCACCGCTCAGATTCTGCGCCTTGTACTGCTCCAGCGTCGGCGGGGTGACGCCCGGATTCAGAACAGCCTGTTCCAAAAAGGCCCAACC
>CAZOMH010000934.1:0-1772 GCA_964580415.1 uncultured Nitrospirales bacterium | reverse complement strand
GGAAGACCAGGGGGCAGGATCCCTGTGCCCTGTGCATGTATGGCGTCACAAAGGGTGTCCTCGATGTGACAAAGGGCGTTGGCGCTCACGAAGAGCGACCCACTTATGCTCACTTAGATGGGACTTTTTGCTGGAAAGGACTTTCCTCTTCCAAGCAGGTGTTTAGACGTCTAAACGGAACGTAAGTCCCGTGCTTTCAAGTGCGGTTCCCAGCCGAGGTGCTCATTTGAAGTGACCCATCCCCCTTCTGGGTGCCCTCACCCGGCGGCCGGACGTGGTTCATAATGAGGATTGCTGTGTTCCGCCTGTTCCGGCTTGACCGGCAGCGGCAAAACTGCGAAGCATGATTCCATGATTAGAATTCTCTTGGCCGCGATTTTCCTCTCCGCGCCTTCGCTGTTTGCGGGAACCACCGAACTGCTCCACAGCTTCAAGAAGGTCCGGGCCACTGATCAGTTCTGGGCCGAAGGGGCGGCCATTGGCGATTTCAATCACGACGGCAAAATGGACGTTGTTTCCGGCCCTTACTGGTATGAGGGGCCGGATTTCAAGAAGCGCCATGAAATCTATCCCGCCAACGCCACCTTCAAGCGCAAGAAGGCCGACGGCATGGAACAGACTGTCCCCGGCTTCGAGGGCGCGCTGGGCGTCAACAACGCCTACTCGGACTGCTTCCTGACCTTCACTTACGACTTCAACGGCGATGGCTGGATGGACGTCGTGGTCTATGGCTTTCCGGGCAAGGAAGTGCCGTGGTATGAAAACCCGCAAGGCCGCCCGGGACACTGGCAGCGCCATGTCATCTTCGATGTGCTCGATAACGAGTCGCCCGACTTCGCGGACATCACCGGCGACGGCAAGCCCGAAATCCTCTGCTGCTCCGGCGGCTACATCGGCTATGCCGAGGCCGATTGGAAGAACCCGGCGGCGCCCTGGAAGTTCCACCCCGTTTCGCCGAAGGGTGATTACCAGCGGTACAGCCATGGCACAGGCTACGGCGACATCAACGGCGACGGCCGCATCGATATCCTCGACAAGGACGCTTGGTGGGAACAACCGGCTTCGGTGGCCGGCGATCCGGTTTGGGCCAGGCACCCGTTTCCTTTTGCCCCCGCCGCGGCGCAGATGCTCGTCTATGACGTCAACGGCGACGGTCTGAACGACGTGATCACTTGCATCAACGCGCACGGCTACGGGATCTCCTGGTATGAGCAGGTGCGAGAGAACGGCAACATTACGTTCCGCGAGCATGTCATCCTGAACAAAGACGCCTCGAAGAACCGCTATGGCGTCCAGTTCTCACAGCCGCACGCCTTCGCGCTCGTGGATATGGACGGCGACGGTTTGAAGGACTTCGTCACTGGCAAACGTTTCTGGGCGCACGGCAAGGACGGCCCCGACCCCGACTCGAATTCGGCGGCGGTTCTCTACTGGTTCAAACTGACGCGCCCAGCCAAAGGCCAGGCTGAGTTCATCCCCTACCTGATCGACGACGACTCCGGCGTTGGCACGCAAGTCACCGCCGGATACGTCAGCAACCCCAAATACCCCGATGTCGTTGTCGGCAACAAAAAGGGCGTATTTATCCTCAAGCACGAGGTGAAGGAAGTCACCCGCGCGGAATGGGAGAAGGCGCAGCCGAAAGCGCTTCCGCCGACAGGCACAGACGCAAAGTGACCCGGCGCGGCAGCGCCGCAACTGAAGGGGTTGGTTCAGGGCCCGCGCCACTTTGTCACTGGCCCTGGGGGTTAATTGAGTTGGGCGGGTTAAGA
>CAZOMH010000933.1:0-1772 GCA_964580415.1 uncultured Nitrospirales bacterium | reverse complement strand
CGGTTCAGCCACGGGCACACCGCCGCACGCGCCGGGGGGAGGCGGCAGGATGGGTGTTTCGCCGTCCCGGGGTTCCGTCCCGGACACTGTGGAACTGTTGAAATCCGCCATGCTACTTCTCCCTCAGCACGGCGAGCCACAACGCGGGATCGACGTGGCGGCGCTTTACCGGCTGCGCATCGACAAGATTCACAAGCGGATCCAATGGGTGCGGTCCCTCCAGCAGGCGACGTGCGCGGCGTTTGGGATCGCGCACCTGCTCATAGGCGTCCCGAATTCGTTCAAAGGCTTCAGGCGCGCGGTCCGGCGGAAACTGGCGCACCTTCTCGATATAGGCCCGGCGCGCCTCCTCGGCATCCGCTTCCGGGGCAATCCCGAGAATGGCACATGCGTCCTCCTCCTTTGCAACGACTCCCGAAATTTCCCGTTCCCTGGTCATCGGCCCCTCCTGCGGTTGTACTTTCGTTTTCCGTTCTTCTTTTTTCCGCGACGGGGGGTGTGCTCGCCGGCAATGCGGGCCAGCATGTCCAAAATGACCTTGGGATCAGGCGGGCGGCCGTGGACCCGCGCAAAGCGTTCCATCACCTCGGCCATGCGCATGGCGAGTTCCGGATTGGTATGAAACAGTTCGGACGGATCAAACATATCGGGGTCAGGGAACTGCCCGAGCACCTCCTCGAAGACTTCCATGAACTCCAGCGTGACCGCGTCCATGGGGGAGCCGGGCGCACTGCCGGCAAACGGGTCCATTTGCCCGCCGCCTGCCGCGTGCCGGTCCTGATCGAACACGTCGCCGAAATCGTCGTCATAGTCATCCAGGTCGTCATCCTCGACAAAGTCATCCTCGGAAGCGTCCCAAACGGGCGCGACGCTCCGCTTTCCGGTGCCGGTTGTCAACTCAAACCGGTCACGCCCGGAACGGCGCGTGTCCAGGGCGCGCATGCCCCGCTCGGCGGACAGCACGGCGTCAATCTCTTCGCGCGGCATGTCGAAGGCGTTTTCCATTCCGCCCGGCCGGTCCATGTCAAAGAGGTGGGCGCCGTGGCTGTGTATTCCCTCGACGATATGCTCGACCAGGCTCATGTCGCGCCGGGTGCGCGCCAGCGTGCCTGCGGCCGCGATGCAGTTCATGAACCGCTCTTGATCACACATGCCGATGCTCATGCCCCGAAGGTGCAGGAAATACGCATCGGAACCTTCGCCGAGCGCAAGCCCCGCCCCCGCGGCCAGGTAGGCCAGGGCGTCGTCACGGTTTGCGAGCGCGGTTTCGGCCAGTGCCCCCGCATGCGCGACGGTGCATTTCAAAACGCCGGCCGACAGCGCCGCCTCAAGGGCATCGCGCTCCTCCCGGGTCATGAACACGACCAGGTCGATGTCGCTGCCCAGTATGAAGGCGCGGGCGACCCCCTCGACCAGGGCGTCGGGGCCCATGGCGGCCAGTTCGGCGGCGGGAAGCGCAATGCTGAAAGTCAGCTTGCAGGCGTGCGCCACCGCCCCGACGATCATCCGTCCGACCGGACCGCCGCCCATGCGGCGGCAGGTCTCCCGGAAATGGGCGTCCGCCGCGCCACCGTCGGCGACGAGAGTGGCGAGTACCCAGCGCAACGCACTGACAAAGGCCGGCCGGTCGCCCTCGGCGGCCTGCGGCAGTGCTTCGATTTCGGCAATATCCTTCTCGAGCAGGTGCGGGCGCTTGTCCGAGGCGTGCTTCTTTGCCGTGGCCACCAGCAGGCGCATGCGCGCGCGGCGCACTTCGGGGTTGAGCGCGTCCA
>CAZOMH010000932.1:0-1775 GCA_964580415.1 uncultured Nitrospirales bacterium | reverse complement strand
TTCTCCCTACGGGCTGGCGTCAAGCGTGTGGTCGCATGATCTGGTGCGTGCCGAGCGTGTCGCGCGCGCGCTGGTGACCGGCAACGTGGCCATCAACAACGCCCTGGTGACACTGGCCAACCCGGGGCTTCCGTTCGGCGGTGTGCGGGACAGCGGTTTCGGCCGCTACAAGGGGGCTTTCGGCCTGCACGGCTTCTCCAATATCAAGGCCATCATGATTGACAGGGACAGCAACCGCCTTGAGGGATACTGGTATCCCTATTCGAAGCAGAAACTCGGGCTGTTCTACCAGATTTGCGACGTGGCCTTTTCCGGCGGTCTCATGGGCATGCTTAAGACGGCCTGGCTGGGGCTCAAACTGGAAATGCTCACGCGAAAAGATCGCCTGTAGAACACCCGGGACGCAGCAATACCGGCAGTTTGCGGTGCGAGGGAGGGGCGTGTGCAGGACCATGCGCCGTGTCAGTCCCCGCGTGGTTGCTGTTCATGGCGGGAGCGTGACGGCAATGGTCCGGTGATGCTCCTTTCGGCTACCAGCGGGCGCGATGCTCTTCGGACCAGCCGGGAATGCCGTTGATGCGGACGGTCCTGCCGTCGACCTGAAGCGTCCCGGAATAGTGTCCAAACAACTGGTGGCCTTTTGTGCGGATGGCGCAGAGGTTGATATCTGTCACCTTGTCATAAAACGGCGTGAACCGCAGTCGGACGGTGTCGGTTGTTTCGGACTTCATTTCCCAGGGCCGCATAAAATCGCGGTCGTCATAGTCAAAGACAACATCCTCAAAGATTTTGTGAAGACGGCCGTTGAGAAGGATGCCGTTCTCGTTCATTCCGGTGTTGTCCGTCCACTTCGCGCCCATGTTTATGCCGACTGTGTCATGCCCGACACGGGCGGAAAAGGAGGCCCAGTTCCAGGCGGTGCGATAGGGCCAGATGCCGCGTCCAAAATCGAGGCAGGCAAACGCCGTGCCCGGCGCGAAGGTCCACGTCTCGTTTCCCCAGACGACGGTGCCCTGTGCGGGGAGGCAGTGCTGTTTGGATGTGAACTGAAAGGTTCCCGCGTTCCAGGGCACCACGACGTTCAGGCTTTCGTGGTCTGCCGGGTGGTTGATGTCAATAGAGGCCTCGAGCGGCTTGCCTGCAAAGGAATTTGTGCGAACCAGCATGTGGAGTGTGCTTCCCGCGCGTTCAAAATTAAGCCGTGTGCGTCCGCGTTCGAAGCGGACCGATCCATCGACGGTTTCCGGCATGGCGGGCCCGCACGGGCCGGCCTTGACAGCCGAACACTCGGCGAAACGCTTTGTTTCGTATTCCAGAAAACAGGCCGTGCCGAGCGACAGGTAGTCGAGATGGGCGATTGTCGCGGAAAACAGAAAGCGGTCGCTGGTGATGCACCAATAATTCCACTTCTTCTTGCGCGGAAACCGTCCGCGGAGGTTGCACAGGTGAAGCGGCAGGCGCGCCCACCCGACAGCCTCCTGATGGAGTCGGCCTTCTTTGTCGCACAGCGGTGCTTCATGCGTGATTTCTTTGACTATTTCCTGCATAACACACCTGGTCTTTCTGCGGGCAGCCTTCTTTCACTGTTGCCGTTGGTCAGTCCCCCATTTATGCGTCGTCTTGCCCTGCCATGTCAAGCCGGCCGGCAGGTCCCGGGCGACACCGGACGGGGTATGCCGTTCCGGGGACGCGCATGCCGCCGGATTCGGAGTCGTTTTAGCCCGGATATCTCACCACCCGCTGTAGTGCGCCCACAACTCTTTGCAGGGCAAATT
>CAZOMH010000931.1:0-1780 GCA_964580415.1 uncultured Nitrospirales bacterium | reverse complement strand
GTGAAAATCGTACCAATATCTTTGAACCGGGTACTGGTCTGCGAACCGCCGTTGCTCGTCTGCGACAAGTCGGTGTAGGGGATTTCCTGGGAGATGCTGATGGCGGCTTCTTTGTTTTCCACCGTCATGACCACGGGGTTGGACAGGAGCCGTCCGTTCGTGTTGCGCACCTCGAGTTCGACAACACCCTTCCAGTCGATATTGTTGGTAAGCAGGCTGTAGTTCAGCAGCCCGGCGGCCGTGGGCAGCACGCTGTTGTTTGTCGCATCCCAGCCCAATGCCTGCAGATTGCCGATATACGGTCCGCCGGTGGCCGCGTCGCGCGCACTCTGGTGCCTGACCGCATTCAGCAACCAGTTCGTCCCGGTATCGGACGCGTCATTCAGCGTGACATCCACGATCATGGTGTCGATCATGACCTGCTTTACCGGCTTGTCCAGCGTCTCCACCAGTTCCTTGACCTGCTCAAGCACAACCGGCATGTCGGTGACGACGAGATGCCGTGACCGCTTGTCGCCGGTGATCTGGCCGATGCTCGGTGTCAGGCTCTTCTGGATCGCCTTGACCATGTCGTCGGGCTCGGCGTAATTGAGCGAGATGGTCACCGTCTTGGTCGGCAGCACGGGCTTGCTGACGTCCAGCGCCTTCACAAGGGTGGTGATTTCCTCAATGCGCGCCTTGGGCGCGGACAGAATCAGGACGTTGGGGCCCTTGTTCACGGTGATACTTATATTGCTCTTGTCGGGCCAAGTCGCAATGAGTTCCTTCAGCAAGTCCTTGACTTCCTCGCCCTTGGCCGTCTCAAGCTTGACCATGGACGTGCCCGTGTTGGCGGCCACAGCCTCGTCGTAGGGCACGACGCGGTAGATGCCCTCTTCCTCGATCATGCCGAGGTTGTTCATGCGCAGGGAAGTTTCCATCGCCTGGCGCAGCGTCACGTTGCGCAGATTCGCGGTAACCGTGCCGCGAAGGTCGGTGCCGGCGATGACATTGATATCCGCCTTCTGGGCGAGCAACGCCACCACATTGGTCAATTCCATCTCGCGGAAGTCGATGTTGACAATCTGGTCGAGCGGATTGCCCTCAAATTTCTTGATCGGTGCGGTCTTGACCGTCGGAATCGGCGTGGCCGTCGGCGCCGCGGCAGGCGGCACCAGGGAAACCGGGACCGCTGAAGCGGCGGGCGCGACGGGCGGAGCAGCCATCTTGGCGACATCGTCGCCGGCAGGCTTCGGTGCGGTTTGCGAACTGGTCACCCCGGCCTTCGAAAGCGGGTCCGTGCCTTCTGAAGTGCCCCGAATCAACGCGCGCAGGTGCGTGGCGAGCGAGGCGTTGGCATCAGTTGTCGCAGGCTGCTGCGTGGAACGCGGCGCGGGAGGTTCAGGCTCGGCACCGGCTGCTCCGGGAGCGCCTTTGTCGCCTGCACCCTTGACAGACTCTTTGGCTTCCGCGGCGGGTTTTGCCTCGCCCGCGGCCGGCTTCCCGGCGCCCGGCGCCTTGAAAAGCGGCGGATTGCCGTCGTCGGCCTTGGGCTTGCCCGGAACAGCCGCCGCATCCGGTACAGGATGAACAGCCACCACACCCGGAACAACCGCCCGTGCAAGTGGCCGCGCAGCCACCGCACGAGGACTGACATGTGCCTGTGCAAGTTGCCTTACACGTTCCTGCACAACCGGATACGCATCCGCCGGTGCAGCCGCTGCGGCAGTCGGAGGCCACTGCCTCCTGCTTGGTCAGATCCTTGGACCGCAACTCGTTGACCCTGGTGTTCAGGGCCTTG
>CAZOMH010000930.1:0-1782 GCA_964580415.1 uncultured Nitrospirales bacterium | reverse complement strand
AAAGATCGCAGAGAACGCGAGGAACAGGCATTTCCCGCACCTGCTCCTCTCTGCGTTCTTTGCGTTCTATGCGGTTGTTGGTTCCTTCTTCATCATGTTCAGCGCGGGCGTGTCGCAGACGGAATCAGTCCAGCACGGCCGCAGGAATCTGCCAGCAGCGGACGGTGTCCCGGTTATAGGTGTAGGTGACGGCGATACCGCTGTTTGTGCGGATGATGGCGGGATAGGAATACTCGCTGTCCTGGTTCGGGTCGTCTTCCAGGTGGGCGATGGTGGTCCAGGTTTCCCCGTCGTCGTGTGACACGGCCAGGTCCAGCGGCGTGCG
This sequence comes from uncultured Nitrospirales bacterium, assembly GCA_964580415.1. Classification (GTDB taxonomy): domain Bacteria; phylum Hydrogenedentota; class Hydrogenedentia; order Hydrogenedentales; family CAITNO01; genus CAITNO01. The sequence goes on along the minus strand of CAZOMH010000930.1, from coordinate 1,457 downwards.
GGGGCCCCAGTTCTTGGCGACGGGGTTGTACACGAGGTAGAGCCGTCCGTCGTCATAGCGCAGCAGGTCTATGCCGCTGTCGTTGTTGGGCAGCGGGGTGGCGTACACCGGGCCCCAGGTCTGGCCAAAATCCTTGGAATCGGCGCGCCAGATGTTCCCGCCGGCCGTGCGCAGCAGCGCATGGACCCAGCCTTTGGGCGATTCCCAAAAAGTGGGCTGAATGGCGCCCACGCCGGGCAGCACGGAGTTGTCCCGCTGGAAATCGGCCGAACGGGTCCATGTGACACCGTGGTCCGTGGACCGGTCCGCGAAGGGTTTCCAACCGCCGAGTTCGGTGGAGGCCGGGGCGAGCCAGGAACCGTCGGACAGGATGATGGGCTTGTTCTTTACCGGGCCGCGTCCGCCCTTGTCGCCGGGTACCAGTTCCTGCGGGGCGGTCCAGGTGAGACCGTTGTCCCAGGTGGACATCCAGTAGGTCTGCCAGTAGGGGATTTCAGGGCCGACTTTGAAGAAGAGATAAGTGCGCTTCATCCGCTCGTCGGTAAACAGTACGGGGTTCCAGTGGGCGCACTCCTGTGCCCGCGCCACGCGGACGGGCGCGGACCATGCGCCGTTCACAAAGCGCGACAACCAGATGCTGACGTCGGGGTCCTTTTCCTTGGTGCCTCCGAACCATGCGACCATAAGCGCCGGGTGTGGCGCGGCGGTCTCGGTCACCGTGGAAGCGTGGCATTGCGCGAAAGAACGGTCCTTGCCGAAGACGAAGTCCACGCGGCCGCCGACCGCCTTCACTTTCGCCTCATAATCCTTTGATGAGAGCAGTTTCGAGTTGTCCGCCGCGCCCGCCTCCCCTTTTTCCGGGGCTTGGGTCTGGCCCGTTTCCTTCGGTGCCTTGGTATCCTTGGCTGCCGCAGTTGTGGCGGCGCAGCCCGCCGTCAAAAAGAATGCCGCCGCCAGACAGACCGTCATCATACCGCGCATTTTCGATTCTCCCGATAGTGTATTCATCCCGACAAACCCGCGGCTTTGCGGATTGCGTCGGCGAGTTGTTCCGGTTCCTGTGAACCGATAACCAGACGTTTTTCTGAACCATAGACCAAGAACACGCCGCGGTCACCGCGGGCGTTCAGGAAAGCGCATCGTTTCCCCTCGAAACGGCCCCAGCGGATACCCCAGCCGCCCGCATCCCGAAGGGGACGATAGTATACCGGCCGGGTCTCCCGAATGTCATGGAGTTGGACACGTTTTCTATACATGGTGAACCCTCGGCCAAAAGACACCACGATTTCCTGCTCCGTGACTTCGGTGACAACAAACAGCAGGTTGAGGGGAATCGCAATGCACACCAACACCTCTATCAGCACCACGGGGATGACGGCCGAAGGTTCTTTGGGGAGCGTTGCCGCCACGGACGCGGCGATGATCGCGGCCATGGCGGCAACGGTCATGAGCCAGAA
>CAZOMH010000929.1:0-1786 GCA_964580415.1 uncultured Nitrospirales bacterium | reverse complement strand
CCTTCATGGCGGGCGGCGACACAAAGTCCGGTCGAAAGGCTGACAGCCCCGGCGGTCCCGCCTGTTTCCCAGTCCATCGGAAGGCCGAGCATGACGCCGCACAAGCCTTCCCCGTCCCCGGCGACCGTGACCAGTCCCGGATTATCCGAACTGGCCGCGGCAAGACGGAGCAGCGCGGGGGTAAAGGCGATGCGTATGCGGTTTCCATAGGCCCGCTGCCATGCATCCTGAATAAGGGCGCACACGTCATCCAGCGGGGCTTCCGAAAGGGGGTGCGTTTGCCAGCGGATTTCCGACAGGGCAGGTGTCTGGCGAAGCAGCCGCGCCGCCTGATTATCCAGAAAACGCCGCGTGACGGCAGGCATCTTCTAGGAAGCCATGGCCGACTGCATTTGCCCCGCATCCGCGGCGGCCGCCGGACGTGCGGGCGCGGCGGAGGTCTGACCGCCAAACATCATCCGCATCAACTGTTCAATGTCGATGAGCGCCGGAACGGTATGGGAACCCATGTAGTACCTGGTCTCGCCCATTTCGCGGAACGGCAGGCCGCGCTTGAGCAGGCGGTGATAGAAGCCCTCGTCAATGGTGGCCAGCGCAAAATGCACCCGACTGAGCACGGTGTACTCAAAAGCCTTCTGGAAAAGTTGTGCATAGGTGTTTCCGCCGCGGTATTCGGGGTCGATTACCATCGTGCCGACCTCGACAATACGGCGTTGGTCGGCGGAATGCAGCAAGTCGATGGCCCATTCTTGAATTGAGAAGTGCCTGAACGAACCGAGCCTGAAGACGTCATATCGCGGTTTGGCGTCGGTTACCAGTCGAAGCGCGCCGATGGTCTTTCCGTCGGCCCGGGCCACGAAGTGTACGAATTCGGGATAGTCCCGGTTCTCGAGCACAAGGTGGTCATCATTCGGCTCGATGTATCCCTCACCAAGATAGACATCGTACTCCAACCGCATGGCATCGGCATCACCGTTTGGACATACATCTATTGTGACTTCAAGTGTGGCGGTATTCATTGCAACCTCTTATTCCGCAATGGTTTAGGTGGGCTAATTGGCCTAATCCATTCCTGTGTAACTGACAATATTACCGCCTTAACTGTCAAGTGTTACAGGAGTTGCCCGGTGCGGCGGTCGGCTGCAACCGAAGAATTCAGAATGAAGAAATCAGGGAGTGGCGGTGGCCCCGCCATCCATTTTCGCCAGTGCGGCGACAAGTTCTTTCTGCACATCCTCGTTGAACTGGTTGTATGTGCCGGGCTCAAGGAGCACCAGATTCTCAGGCTTTCCCGCGTCTTTGTAGCGAGCAGCCATGCGGTCCGTGAAGGTTTTGAAGGGTTCACCGGGGGCGAGGCGATCATATTTGGGATGCACCAGCAGCAGCGGCTTGGGCGCGGCCATGCCGAGCAATTCGTCCAAGTCATAGGGGATGCGTGTTTCCTTTCCGGCAAACAATCCCAGCGCGGGCAGGAGCATGTTGTCCTTCGACCAGCGCAGGATGCCACCCGTCTCATTCACATCGGTGTCGAGCCGGAAGGGCAGAGGGGGCGCCACGAGCACGAAGCGCGCGGGCCGGTCGTCGAGTGCGGCCAGGTGGGCGGCGACAAAGGCACCCTGCGCATAGCCGAGCACGGTGATGTTGTCCGGATCGATGTAAGGCAGTTGGCGCATGGCGTCCAAACCCAACGTGAGCGGGATGATCGAGGCCGCCGCCGAGACCCAGAAGGGCAGAAACTTCAGCGGGAAATAGAACCCGCTGACCAAAAAGACCGGCTCCTGTGCCA
>CAZOMH010000928.1:0-1791 GCA_964580415.1 uncultured Nitrospirales bacterium | reverse complement strand
GAGGTGTTTGCCGTTCCCGGCCACGCGGGACACGCATGCAGCATGGGACCGCACGCCCTCATCCGCGAGGGCGCAAAGCTGGTGGAAACGGTGAACGACGTGCTCGTGGAACTGAACCTGCCCGTGTCGGCGCATCAGCCGCCCCCACCACCGGCAGAATCGCAACTGTCGCTGCCCATCGAGCAGGAAACGGAAAAGAAAAACGCGCGCCGCATGACAGCCGGGGGCGGCACGACAGCCGGGGGCGGCTGTCCCACAGTGCCGGAAGCGCCGCCGAAGCCGCCCGTGTCCGCGGTGGAATCGGACATCCTGTCCATGCTCAGTCCCGACGGTTCCTTTGTGGACGAGATAGCCCTGACCTGCCGCATTCCCGTGTCGGAAGCGCTCAGCGCGCTGACGATGCTGGAGTTGAAGGGGCTCGTGCGCCAGTTCAGCGGCAAAAGGTTCGCGCCCAAATGAGCACACTGGCAGACAGAATACGACGGGGCGAACCCATTTCGGGCCCGCTGGGCGCACTGCTCGGCGCCGCCTCCTGGGTGCAGCGCGCGGGCATGTGGCGCAAGTTGCATGGCTCGCGCACACGCGTCGCCGCGCGGGTAATCAGCTTCGGCAACATCACCACCGGCGGCACGGGAAAAACGCCCGCCGTCATCGAGCGTGCGGAACTGGAAGTGGCCGCCGGACACACGGTGGCGGTGCTCACCCGGGGATACGGTGGCGTGCGCGTGACCGAACCGCTGGTGCATCCCCCCCACTCCGCGCCCGACGCGCGGCAACTGGGCGATGAACCGGCGCTCATTGCGCGGCGTGTGCCGCAGGCTTGGATCGTGCGCTCGGCCAACCGTGTCGCGGGCGCGAAGGCGGCCGCGGACCGGGGCTGCGATGTGATCCTGCTCGACGACGGTTACCAGGCTGTCGCGCTGGAGCGCGACGAAAACGTGCTGGTGGTCGATGCGGTCAATCCCTTCGGCAACGGTCATATCCTGCCGCGAGGCATCCTGCGCGAGCCTCTGGAGGCGATGAACCGTGCCACGCACGTCATCCTCACCCGCTGCGACCAGGCAAAAGACGTGGACCGCACCGTGGCCACGGTCCAACGCCATTGCCCCGGTATACCCATCCGGTTTACACGTCACGCACCCGTCGGCTTTGTACGGGTCTCCAACGGCGAAACAATACCCCTGGAAGCGCTGCGGGGACAATCCGCCGCGGCCCTGTGCGCCATCGGCCATCCCGAATCCTTCTTTGACTCGTTGAAGAGTCTCGGCATCACGCTGCTTGAATGCGATGCGCTGCGCGACCATGCAACGATCCCCGACATGCTGCTGACCGGACCCCAAACCGTCATCGTCACGGAAAAAGACGCGGCGCGCCTGCCCCATGCCCCGAAAAATGTGCTCGCACTGGCGATACGGCTGGAAGATTGGCCAAAGGGACCAACCCCATAATACTGCCCCAACCGCGAAAAGTGTGACGGGGGTGGAATACGGGGGTAATGTCTGACATAATCGGGGCCGTTGCAGGATGCGGTCCCTGCAGCAGTACCGGAATGGTTGAGTCCGGCCATGCGGCCTTTGCGCAGTTTGCAACCCATGCCATAACAGACATTTCCACGCGCGGCGGAATTGTCGAGAAGCTTTCTGTCAGGAGAATGTGTGTGCATAGTCATCATGAAACCGTGAGAATCGCGCCAGAATTGCGGCTTTTTTGGAGTGCGGCGGGGCCATGCCCCGCCGACCCCGCAGGCATGGCCTGCGGGAAGAAAAGCGGCGGCATGGCCACCGCAGTCAA
>CAZOMH010000927.1:0-1795 GCA_964580415.1 uncultured Nitrospirales bacterium | reverse complement strand
GACACGGCGCTCTCCGGTCCGCTGAATTCGGCTCCAAAACGCTGCGAAAGGCGGGTGCAAATAATACCATTTTGCGCGGTTTCCGCGCAAATGATGGGCGATACCGGTGTGCTACGCACAGCGGACCGCGAAGAAGGCTGAATCCACCCAGGGGTTTTGTGTATTCTTGAAGGGGAGGTTCACTCGAATGGCGCGAATATCCGTGTCCCGGACTCTTTTGCCCTGCCTGTTACTGTGCTTGACGGCCCTGCACGGGGTATGTAGTGCCCAGCGTGCGGAGATTCCTTCCTGCCCTGCACAACTGTACGTCTGGGCGGATGCCGACGGTGCTGTTTCTCTGGGGCTGGACCTTCCCCTGTCCCCCGTATGGGGTTCGGAAGCACGGAAGACGATCGAAACCGTCTTGGGAACCGAAACGGACAATTTCAGCAAGTCAGACAACCAATGCGACCCGGGCTGGACCTGCTTCTACATGGATTTGGGTACGGTCCTTTCGCGCAAGGGTTTTCTGTTGCGGGGTGACTTGCCCCTGGCAGGACTCCGCGCCCTGCTGCAAGCCTCCAATTACAGGGAAGTGGACATTTATCTGGAATTGCCCGACACTCCCCACGCGACCGTCAACCTGGACGGTGCGGAGTTCGTCCGTGAGTCGGGAACGGTCTCCATTTCCGCTTTGGTTGCCATCGAGAGCCTTCCCGATACGCTGCGCATGTCCACCGGGTATCCGTCGTCGACCGTCTGGAGCCGACTGGGCGCACTCGTTGCGCTGGTCCTGGCGTTTCTGCTGCACCTGTTCTGGCATTATCGAAAAGCGGTGCGGCTGCTGGGGCGGGGCGGAGAGCAAGCATGCTTTCACCTGTTTGTCTCCATGCAGAAAGCCATGATGCTGGCACCCAGCCTTACTATTGCCGCCTTCCTCAGCAGCGGACTGCCGGACATCATCACCTTCGGCACGCAGGCCAGTGCGGCGGGGCAAGTCTTAATCCTTGTGGTGATGCTTGTTCCCTTGACACTGGTTTATGCATGGGGCACGCTTCTGCTGCAGCGTCTGACGTTCCGCGTGCGCGGCAGGGGCCTGACAGACGCCCAGTCTGTATGCGCGTCCCTGCTGCTGCTGGGACGGCCGCTGTTGCCCATTGGACTGGTGACCGCCGGTGTGCTGCTGGTGCTAACTTCCAGCGTGTTTGCAGGATGCTGCTGCCTCCTGTTGGCCCCGGCCGCTTTCTTGTTCTGCACCAGCCGGCTCATGGCGGTGCTCGGCGTCACATGCACCGCCGTGACGGAAGGCGACCTGCCCGGGAAAGTTCGCGCCATGGCGGACCGAGCGGGCGTCAAGGTGGCCCAGAGCTATCTAATGACCATGGGCGAACGGCTGGTGATGGCCAACGCGGTGGCCACCAACAAGAACTCCATCGTCGTGACGGACCAACTTGTCCGGCAGTTGAGCCGACGCCAGGTGGACGCCATTCTTGCGCATGAGCTTGCCCATCTGGCACTCAAACACCTTCGCAACCGTGGATGGGCGGCAGCACTGTTGATTCTGGCGGTTTGTTTCTGTATTGGCATTGGGACCGGTTTTGGCCTTCTCAATGGAGCCTGGTGGTTCATCCTGGTGCCCGTCTCTGTGGTGGGGCGCATGCTGTTTGCCTGGCTTTGTCGGCGGCAGGAACTGGCCGCGGACCGTTTGGCACTTCAGTTTTGTGGCGACCCGGAGTCCCTGCGCACCGGTCTCGTCGCGCTTCACCGTCTGCAGATGGTTCCCGCGGACTGGGGCAAATGGCCCGGTACTCAGCTT
>CAZOMH010000926.1:0-1798 GCA_964580415.1 uncultured Nitrospirales bacterium | reverse complement strand
AGATTTGAACCAGGCCGAATACATCGCCCGCAAGATGGGATACAGCCATGTGTACGAATCCAAGTACGGCGAGGCGTCGCTGGTAAGGCAGTTGCCGGTCCTTCGGCGGCAGGGGAACGCCTTCATCACCAACCAGTCCATCACGGCCAGCCAGTTCCACTTCTTCAAGCATGGCGTAAAACGGCTGGTCATTGAACTGGAATTCGACGCCTTCTCCATCTTCCTGGTGCATTTGTCGCTCAAGTACCGGCACCGCCAGTATCAGCTTGGCGATCTGTACAGTCTTTTCAAGCACGTCACGAAGCCGATGATAGTGGCGGGCGATTTCAACGCGTTCTGGGGGGACCGCGAGCTGGAACTGTTCATGGGCGCGGCCGGACTGGTGAACGCCAACGGCAAGGGACTGGCAACGTTTCCAAGCCATTCCCCCAAACGGCAGTTGGATTTCATTCTTCATAGCCCGGAAATACGGGTGACCGACTTTCGCGTGCCGCCAGTGCAGCTTTCCGACCATATGCCGCTGGTCTGCGAGTTCACCCCGCCCAAACCCGCCGCCATCTCCGCCTGATACAGGCAAAGCCTGTTTCCGCGTCCGTGCCGACCCCTGCCCGTCCATGACGCCAAGGATTGATCCGCCTCACCCCTGGGTATGGTGGCCGGTGTGGGTGGCGCGGTGGATGAGGAGGCCGCCGCCGTTGGCGGGGAAACGATTGCCGTTGTTTGGGGTGCCCGACCCAGACACCCATTTCAGGTACTCCACATGGCCGTCCATGAAAAGCACATTGCAGCCCCCGGGCACATGGTTGTAATGGCTGGGGTCTTCGCCGGAAAGGGCGTCGAACATCACGGGCAGGTCGGTCTGTCCCTGCGCCGCGGCCCCGGCGTTGTTGATGTCTGTCACGAAGAAGCGCTCGATGCCTTCGCGTGTGCGGTAGACCGTGGTCCCCGACAACTGCGCCGAGAGCGGCCGGGCCAGTTTCCAGTCCTGGTCGGACTTCTTGTAGTCCGAGGCAATCTGCTGGAACAGGCCGACTGCGGGATCGAGCAGGTTGTATTCGAGGTTGTTGATGGTCTCGGCGTCACTGATGAGGGGGGAACTGAGCGCCCAGCCAAAATACAGATAGGGATGATCGTAGACCTCGCAGGGCTCCACCTTGCCGTTCCCGGCAAAGATCATCTTCCCCTCCTTCGTGGCGTATTCCCAGGCGGTGGAGGGGTTCTTTCCCTGGTCCCACATTTCCAGCGGGGTGGTCCCGTAGGGGGAACTGGGGCAGATGAGCACGGCGAAATCGTTCAGGTATTCCGGGCACATGGCCGTCATGTCGGGCGAAGCGGCCAGCGCATCCGGATGCGAGCCGTCGCAGTTCTTGCCGCGGATGGGCGGAAAGAGGCCCTTGCTCTCGCCGGAATACATCTTGAAGGAAAGTCCCATCTGCTTGAGGTTGTTCTGGCAGGCGGCGCGCCGCGCGGCCTCGCGGGCGCGGGCCAGGGCGGGCAGCAGAATGGCGGCAAGCACCCCGATGATGCCGATGACCACCAGCAGTTCTATGAGCGTGAAGCCTCTGCGGGAATGCATGCGTGACTCTCCTGTTCAGCAATCGGACAAGCACGAAGCGCGGAAGGTTTCAGCCGCCCCACTCCAGACAGCGCTTCCGGTAATGGCGGTAGTTGCCGAGACTGACCTCCGCGGGCACGCCGTGGTCGCTGGTGGGGATATACCCGCCGCGCTCACGCATGACCGGCAGGATGCGTTCCAGATACCGGTCTATCGTCGCGGGGTCCGTGGCCAGCACACGCT
>CAZOMH010000925.1:0-1812 GCA_964580415.1 uncultured Nitrospirales bacterium | reverse complement strand
ACCGATATCTTTGAGAACAGGGGGAAGGTTATGTTGTATTTTGTGGTGCAGAACATCTTGATTTCCTCGTCCGTACCGGGTTCCTGCCCCATGAAATTGTTCTCCGGGAAACCCAGAATCACGAATCCGCGGTCCTTGTACTTCTGGTAAAGCGCTTCAAGCGCTGTGTATTGCGGTGTGAGTCCGCACTTGGACGCAACGTTGACAATCATTACGACCTTGCCCTTATAGGCCGCCAAGTCCGCGTCTTTGCCCTCGATATCTTTCACTTTCAGGTCCAAAGGACTGGTGACGTTTGGCGGCTCCACGGACAGGGTCGTCGTTGAAAAGCCCACCAGCGGCGCTATTACGCTCACCGCCGAAAGCATCTTTGCGATTACTGTCATGTCAGAATCTCCTTATGGTATGGGGAACACGTTGCGGGCGGTGCTTTCTTCCGGCTGTGGGAAGACGGGAGATATGGGGAAGCATGGGACGTATAAGACGCGGGGGGCGCAGGCGAGTACCGTGCCCGCCTTTCTTGGCATGCTTTCAGGCCGATCATCGTTTTACCAGGCTGCATTATCCCGAAGTCGCGGGGGAGCGCAACGACCGCTTTGGGGCCGAAAACAGCGGCAAACTTGTACTTGCGTCATTCCGCGGGCGCACGGTATACTTTGCCCCCTTAGTTTGCCCCGATTCCAAGTGGTGACCTGAACTGTACTTATGGCCCGGCAAACGGGCTATCCAACCTGCAGCGGAGGTTCTTGCATGGCTACGATGAATCCGGATAAGGTGCGCAATGTTGGCATTGTCGGCCACGGCGGTGTGGGAAAGACCACGTTGGTGGAGCACATGCTCCACAACCTGGGCGTTACCAGCCGCCTCGGCAGTGTTGAAGAAGGCAACACGGTATGTGATTACCTGGAGGAGGAGGTGGAGCGCAAATGCACCATCGCAATGAAGCTGGTCAATGTGACCTGGAACGACAGCCGCATTCATTTTATAGATCATCCCGGCTACGTTGACTTCCTCGGTGAAATAGCCGCCTCGACCCCGCTGATTGATGGTCTGGTCATTGCCGTCGATGCGTCGGTCGGCGTGCAGGTCGGCACGGACAACGCGGTCAAGTATGCGGACCGGTTCAATGTTCCCCGCGCTTTCTTCGTCAACAAACTTGACCGTGAGCACACGGACTTCATGAAAGTCGTGCAGCAGTTGCAGGACACCTACGGCAAACACTGCGTTCCGCTTGTCGTGCCCGTGGGTGCGGGCGCCGGTTTGAAAGGCGTGGTCAATATCGTAAAGGGCGACACCTCGTCGGTTGCCGACGCGGATGCCATCAAGGAAAGCCTTGTCGAGGCCGTTGCCGAGACCGATGAAGAACTGACCATGAAGTATCTGGACACCCTGGAACTCTCTCCGGAGGAGTTCACCCAGGGACTTCAGAACGGCATAACCACGGGCAAGATTATTCCCATCGTCGCCGGCAGCGTTGCGATGAACTTCGGCATCAAGGAACTTCTTGACATCATCGCCGAGTCCTTCCCCAGCCCGCTGGCCCGCAAAGTGGTGGCCAAAGACGCCAATGGGAACGACGTCACCGTCAAGGTCGGGGTCAATGAACCTTTCTTCGCGCAGGTGTTCCGCCAGGTCGTCGATCCCTATGTGGGCCATCTCACACTCTTCCGCGTGCTCAGCGGAACGCTCAAATCGGAATCCGAATTCTACAACGTCACCACCAACACAAAAGAGCGCACGGGCAAGATTTACCTGCTGCGCGGCAAGGACCAGGTCCAGGTTGAAGAGGTCGGCCCGGGCGATCTGGCCGCC
>CAZOMH010000924.1:0-1814 GCA_964580415.1 uncultured Nitrospirales bacterium | reverse complement strand
TGGGAAGCGGCACCCTGCCGCATCCGGGAAAAGGAAAGTCTAGCGGACCGGCGGGCGGGGGTCAACCTGGGCCTGGGGAGGGCGGCGGCAGAAGAGACTGGGCGGACAGAGTTTTGGAATATGGCTGCTGACCGGTCGCTGTTCTTCTATGGAGTGCTGTGGCCATGCCACAGCTTTTCTTCCGCCGGGGCCATGCCCCGGCGCGTGCGGAAGTGTGACTTCCGCACGAAAGCGGCGGCATGGCCACCGCAAAAAGGGGCGTTCAGGGTTTTACTTCGACACGGCCGACGTATATGGACGCCTCGTCGGAGGCGTTCTCCGCCCGCTCATGTTGGGAATACCAACTCACGGCAAACACGGGGTGGTCGCTGTCTTTCGCATCCTCGGGGACAATGAGTCCGGGATAGGCGGTGTCGCCACCGCTGGGCAGGGTGATGAGAAGCTGCACCGTGTCCCCCTTCATTTCCCAGATGCTTGTGTTGTAACCCTTGTCGTCGCGGCCGCGGCCGGCGACGAAACAGCGGTCCTTCCATTCGCATATGGCGGGACAATGGATCAGCACGCCCAAGTCTTTGCGCTGCCACTGCGCCTGCGCGGGGTCGCTCTTGAACCACATGGAATCGCCGGCCTTGTCACAGGTGCGGACGATGAGTTCCAGTGAATTGTCGGGATGGAAACGGATGTCGGCCTCGTCCGGAAGGCGGTCTTTACTGATAACACTGACCTGGGTCCAGTGCAGAGCGTCGTCCGATTTGAGCAACCGGGCCTCGCCCGTGGTGTAGGCGGGCCATTTGAGGAAATAACCGACGCTGTAGAAGGCGTTGTCATGGGCGCGCACGCGCCACAGCCACCAGTCGGGTTCGTAGACGCCCTGCACCTTGGACCAGTCGTGTCCATCCTCAGTGCAGGCGAAATACGAGCGCAACCGTCCGCGTCCCGGCACACCGTTGTCGGCGGGGTGAACCAGGTCCCACACGCCGAAGAACACGTAAAGCGCCTTGTCAGTGACCGCGAAATGGGGGTCCCGGTCGTCGGCGAGGGTGTCCAGTGTTCCGCAGGGTTCCCAGGTTTTCAGATCGGCGCTGCGCATGACACGGATTTCGCCGTCCATTGAGAGGTGCGACGCGCCGTGGCGGAAGCACAGGTAGTAGGCGTTGCGCCAGCGGACAAGGTCGGTGAAGGCGTTGTGTTTGCCGTCACCGTAGACCTTGAGCGGTCCTTCGAGCGTGGTTTCGGCCGCGGCTGCCGCGGCCAACATGCACAACATTCCGGCCAACACGCGCTTGAACATGCTGTTTCACTCCCTCGCGTCCGCATTTGGGATGCGCAAAACACCGCGGAAACGCATGTTCAAAGTACCACTATGGCCTTTCGGCAATCAATTGCCGCACGTTGTAGTGGCGGTAGGGACGGTTGCACGCGGGTTGCTGAATGGTGGAGTTGGCCACCCAAAGTTCCATGGTTTTCGGCTTGAACAGCGCGTCGTGCATGTTGCTTTTCATGGCCACACCGCGCGCCATCAGGTCGAGGGCTGTTTGCGGGGCGAACTTGCCGTACATTTTCTGCGTCCGGTCCACCAGACAATTGTACCGGTCACCCGCCGACAGCAGCACGGCGTCTTCCACCGGGCGGGGAAGCCGCTCGTGGAACTGGTTCGGGCCGATGAATTGCACCCCGGCGGGCACTGCGGCGACGCCGCAGGCCATGCCCCGCCCGTTTTCCGCCTTTGCGTCGCTGATGACGTAGTAATACTCGCAGGTGCGCGGCGTGTCGGTCATGATGCGTTTCACATCGTCCAGCGTGTTTCCCGACTC
>CAZOMH010000923.1:0-1815 GCA_964580415.1 uncultured Nitrospirales bacterium | reverse complement strand
GGTCAGCGTGTACTGGCATGACGGCGGCATCCTGCCGGACCGCCCGAAGGACATCCCGGCCGACCAGAAAATTGGCGACGGTGACAACGGCTCGCTGTTTGTCGGTTCCAAGGGCTACCTGACAGCCGGCGAATACGGCGGACATGCGCGCCTGCTGCCGGACTCCAAAATGGCCGACTACAAGAAGCCGACCCCGTCCATCAAACGCGTGTCGCACAACGACCCGTACTACGACTGGATCGAGTGCATCCAGAACGGCGGCAAAACGGCGTCGAATTTTGACTACGCCTCTCCGCTGACCGTGGTGGCCAACTTCGGCAACGTCGCCCTGCACGCCAAGGGCGAGCCGGTGATTTACGATGTGAAGAACGGCAAGGTCACCAACAACCCGAAGCTGAACGCCCTGCTGACCAAAGAATACCGCAAGGGCTGGGAACTCCCGGTCTAAACGGCTTTTCCAAACTGAACCGCGAACTCCTTGCGCCCTGCCCGAAAGACGGGCAGGGCGCGGGCTTCTGGCGCGGAATCCTCACGGTGTTAATGCGAACGCCAGTTCGCCGTCGGCGGGCGAAGTGTGGAGGCTGATGGAAAACGCGGGCCAAATACGTTGTTTGTCGACGCGCCCTATGGGCGCTGGACATGGACAGATAATGAGTCATAGAATGGCCGTTCATCGTATGACAGTCCCCGGAGGGGACCAATGTAAATAGCCGGAGGTGACCGAAGGGAACCTCCGGTAAACGAGCCGACAACGGGCAACCCCGAATGGGGTTGAATGTGAATGGGTTTGCGCCATGTCCACGTTTACGCAACTCTACTACCACATTACGTTTTCAACCAAAGGTCGTCGTCGCGTGTTGGATGCGGGGCGACGCGAAGAGCTGTTCAAATACATGTGGGGCGTGGTCAAAAATCACAAGTCCCACCTGTACCGGATCAACGGCATTGAGGACCATATTCATCTGTTCACCGGTCTGCATCCGACGGTGGCAGTGGCGGATTTCGTCAAGGACATAAAAGTGGCCTCATCCGTATGGATTAAGGAAAAGGACATCTTTCCCGCGTTTGAAGCTTGGCAGGAAGGCTATGGTGCATTCACCAGTTGCCATAAGGAAAAACACGCGATTATCGAATACGTGAAAGGACAGGTGGAGCACCACCACACAGTATCGTTTCGCGATGAGTTTAGGGCGCTTCTGGTGGAGGCGGGAATTGAGTTTGAGGAGCAGTATCTTGATTGACCTTGGACCCTGGAAACGCGACCATAGCGCGCGTTCCGTTCACATTCAACCCCATTCGGGGTTGGGGGGACGTGAAGACCGAGACCGGAGCTTCCCTTCGGTCACCTCCGGCTTCACATTCTTCCCCTCCGGGAAAGAAAACGGATATCCCAGCCTGGCCACCCCCTTCCCCCGCGCTGAAGGGGGTGGACATCCCAGTCTCCGGGGAGCGCCTGGATATCCCGGCCGGTTGCCACCTTTTCTTCTGCGGAAGAGGATGGGACTCCTTGCCTGTTTCCACACACCCCTTCCGCAGCACCTCTGGCTGGGAATTGTTTCAGCAAAGCACGGCGCAGGCCTGCTAACCGAAATTGGACCGATGGCAAATGAACATTAAGGCCGTTAAATGGTTCGCGCCGCTGGAGATGCGGCTGGTGGAGATGGAAAAACCCGTGCCCGGCCCGGCCGAGGCATTGGTGCGGGTGGAATCGGTGGGGGTTTGCGGTTCGGACGTGCATTATTTCCGCGACGGCCGCATCGGTGAGGACCGGCTGAAACAGCCGACCATCCTCGGCCACGAATACGCCGGCATCGT
>CAZOMH010000922.1:0-1834 GCA_964580415.1 uncultured Nitrospirales bacterium | reverse complement strand
TCCCCACTGTTTGAGGTTGTTCTGACAGCTTGCCCTGCGGGCCGCTTCGCGTGCCCGGGCCAGTGCCGGGAGCAATATGGAGGCCAGAATGCCGATGATCCCGATGACCACCAGGAGTTCTATGAGGGTGAACCCTCGTTTCTCTGTCTTGTCACTTCTCATTTCGTTGTCTCTCCACCGCCGTTGTTCCACTGCGGCCCAGGCGGTTTGCGTTGTTATTGCTGCCGGTCCTGGTTCTGTCCGCGTCCGCCGCCGCGCTGTCCGCGCATCTTTTGCATGCGCTGGGTGGCCTTGTCGAAGCGTTCCCGCTGTTCGGGCGTCATGCTCTGTTTGAGGCTCTCGATGCGTTCGGGAGTCAGTTGTCCCTGCGGTCCCCCGGCGGCGGGCGGTCCGCCCGGTCTTTGCGGTCCACCGGGGCCGCCCGGGCCACCCGCCACCCCGGGGCCGCCGGGACCACCGAATTGTCCCCGTGTTTCCTGCAACTTCAGCCGTTGCTCGGCGGTCAGCACGCCGTTAATTTCTTCCTGCTGCGCGCGCCAGCGGTCACGCCGGTCCCCGTCCTGCGGGGGCTGGGTTTCGTATTTAAGGAAAATCGCGGCGATTTGGCGGGTCTGCTCTTCGCTGAGCTGCAGTTGGTCGCGCAGTTCCTCCGCCCGGCGTTGCGCGACGATTTCTGCCTGTCTTTCGGGATGCGCTTCCAGTTCCGATGGCCCCTGCGGGGCTGCCGACCGTGTGCCCGCGTAGACGAGATAACCGACGAAGAGGAGGATATAGACCGCACCGGCACCTGCCAGGGCATATTTTAAACGTGTTTTCGTGATCCACGTCATGGGCCAGGTCCTTTCAGTGATTCCACCATAGATCGACGGCGCGGGGCCAAAGGCCGTGTCTCTGTCGTTTGATGCCGCTGATCCCAGGCATTCAGGAGTCAACGCTTTGTTCATTGTAAAAACAGGACGATAAGTTCCGGTCTTTGCAAAACCATATTTTGACCCGGTCCGGTTTTTCTCAGCATTATCAGATTTGAAACGGGCGCTTTGGTTGCACTACCCTATTTGCAGACGGATATTACGAGCGGTCATTCAACAGTCTGCCGTCATGCGGGCTGTAAAAAATGACAATAACCATGGAGGGCTTGGCCATGCTTGATGATCTTGTGGTCCGTTTCCAGAAAGCCGCGACCGAGGTTACCCATCTTTCCGAAGCGCCGGACAATCTTGCCAAACTGCGGCTCTATGCCCTGTACAAGCAGGGAACCATGGGTGACGCGACGGGGGAGCGTCCCGGTATGTTTGATTTTGTGGGCCGCGCCAAGTACGATGCGTGGAAGGACTTGGCCGGAACCGGCCAGGACGAGGCCAAGGAAAGATACATCGACCTGGTCGAGGAACTGAAAGCGGCGGACAAGAAATAGTCCTTTCCAGCCCCGACCGTTTGGCGTTTTCGCGTCCCGTGCGCGGCGGGCGTTTGACGGCCATTCGTGCTTTGGCTATTGTCGCCTGTGTTTTGCCTTGTCCGGTGTTCCCGTTCAAGGACCAGAGGGATAATTGCATGGCACGGGTCGAGATCAAGAATCTGAACAAGATATTTCCTGGCGGGGTTCAGGCGGTCAGCAACGCCAACCTTGTGATTGAAGACCGGGAGTTTGTGGTGCTGGTGGGGCCATCGGGCTGCGGCAAGTCCACGACGCTGCGCATGATAGCCGGTCTGGAGGAAGTGAGCAGCGGCGAAATCTTTATTGGCGACGCGCTGGTAAACGATGTCCCCCCGAAGAACCGCGATATCGCAATGGTTTTTCAGAATTACGCGCTCTATCCGCACATGACCGTCTACA
>CAZOMH010000921.1:0-1836 GCA_964580415.1 uncultured Nitrospirales bacterium | reverse complement strand
CCTGGAAGTCAAACAGGTGCATAAATGATGCGGACAGCTTGTCGAGCGGGGGAATGCCGGGATACTTGAGGAACTCAACGTGGCCGTCCATATAAAGCACATTTGACCCGCCCGGAATGTGGTTGAATTTTGACACCACGACGGAGACATTGTCCCACGCGATGAAGACGCTGCTTTGCGCCTTGGCGCTCGCGCCGGGATTGTTGATATCGGTGATAAGAAAGCGCTCAATCCCTTCGCGAATCCGGTAAACCTTGCCGCCGCCGCCGTTGCCGTGGCCCGGCTGCACATCGCGGTCGGAGTCGAACACGCCGCAGAATGCGTCGTTGTTTCCGTTCAGCGCGTAGGGGGCGGCTTTGACGAGCACGCACTGCATCTGCTCCATGAACTGGGCGGGACCCTGCGTGATGGACGGGTCCAGCGCGTTAAGTCCCAGTCGCGGGATAACGTCGAGGAGCAACTGCGGAATGGGCAGCATGTCCACATCCAGGCGGTCGAGCACGACATCGGCGAAAGTGTAGCTGGCGTCAATGCCCTCCACACCCTCGTTTCCGTTTCCGTTGACTTTGTCCACCAGCGTCAGCCGGTTGTTTTGGGTCTTGTCCTGAAAGTTTTCAAGCTTGTCCTGTGCATCCGACGGGCAAAAGACAATCGCCGGGTCTGTCAGGTATTCGGGATACACCGCGGAAACGCGCGGTCCAAAGGCGATGCACGGGCGGCCACCGCAGCCCAGTTCGATTTCCATGTCGGGGTACTTTTGTCCGGGCGATTCGTTCGAGTACATTTTGAACACGAGGCCCAGTTGCTTGAGGTTGTTCTGGCAGCTTGCGCGCCTTGCCGATTCGCGGGCGCGGGCCAGTGCGGGCAGCAGAATGGCGGCCAGTATGCCTATAATGGCGATAACGACCAGCAATTCGATGAGCGTGAATCCATAACGTTTCATGATGCCGGGCCTTTCGGTGCAAAACGGTAGTGCCGGACGGATTGGTCCAACCATATACGCATGCTAAAGCAATTCCGCTGCTGTGTCAATGCCTGCCGCATTCGCGGCACGGCTGTGCCGCCCCTATCTTGGGATGCTTGTGTCTGCAACGGCCGGACTCCGTCCCGTTTCAAAGACACGAGGGACATAAGTCGGCTTGGGGATGTATTCCGTCAAAACCTGACCATGCACCTGTTCCAAGTCCCCCATCGAGGACAGGGAGGACAGAAGGGCCGGGGGGTGTGGACCGCGCCAAAGCCCAACCGCGACTTTTGTCCCTGCCGTCTTCAAAAGGAAAATCTGCCGGTTGATCCCGCGCCCTGCCTTCCGTATCATGCCCTTAACGAGGGTATGGGCGATGCCGCATGCGCGATTGTGGACCGTGTTGCTGGTTGCGACGGCGCTGTCAAGCGCCGGGTGCGGCCTTTTGGGGTTCGGGTCGCTGAAAGCGGCCGGGGCTGATTCGCGGTCACGGGCATTTTCGGGAAAATGGCTCCCGCGCATGATGGTGGACGCGCGGGACAAATTCAACACCGAATCGGTGGCCCGCGATTTTTCACGCCTGGCCCTGGACCCAACCCGGCTGGTGCTGCTGGAGCCCACGGCGGTGCGGGTGTATTTCGTGGCCGCGCAGGGTGGTTTCATGAGTGCGCTGGGCTGTTGGACCGAAGGGGCGCAGTCCACGGAGAATCATCCGCGGATTCTGTTTCCCAACGCCACTTCCCCAATGAAACTCTTCGAATATCTCGCCAGCGGACGCGCCATTTTGAGCAGTGATCTGCCGGTTTTACACGAAGTACTAAATGAAACAAATGCGTTGTTTTATCCACCCGAGGATACATCCAAGATGTTGT
>CAZOMH010000920.1:0-1837 GCA_964580415.1 uncultured Nitrospirales bacterium | reverse complement strand
TTGGGATTTTCGCGCCACTGCAGAATACATCCAAAGTAGCCGCCGGCGACGATGTCCATGTACCCGTCGCCGTTGACATCCATGGGGTAGTTGGAGAAATCGTCGTAGTAGGTGTCGATATACTTTAGATCGCACACCTTGTGCGCCTTCTGGAAATCGGGACCTTCATACCAGTAAGCGCCGCAGAAAATATCCTTGAAACCGTCGTTGTTCACATCAAAGACCGAGGCGGCTTCATAGGTGCTGTTGTGGCCGATGGGGATGCGGTCAAAGACCAACCCCGGCACGTCGGTGGCCGCGGCGGAAACCGCCAGTGCGGCCGTTATGGCAAAACTCAACATATGCAAATCCTCCGTTTCCGGTTGCGGAAGCGTTGTCAGGGTTGTGGCTGAACGACCTTGAACTCGGGGACCGTGCCGTCGGCCCGGCTGATGCGGACACCAAAGCCCCATCCGCCGGCGCGTTGTGAAATCATGACCAGCAGCGCATTCTTTCCCGCCTTCAGCTTGGCCGGGGCATTGTCCGAATCCACCTTGAAGGGCCGGTCCACGTCCTGCTCGGAAACGACTCCGCCGTTCACCCAAATCTTGAGGCCGTCGTCCGAACCGCCGTGAACCATAATTTCCGCGTCCGCGCCGACCTCGATCTCGGTATAGGCAAAGGCCACGGCGCTGTCCACCATGCCCAGCAAGCCGGCAAGGTTAACCATGCCCGACAGGTCGTCGGTGGAGACAGGCTTCCAGGCAACGTCGCCGCCCATTCCGGGATAGGTCTTCTTGAGGTCCACTGCCGGTTCACCGATGATGTTCTTGGTAAAACTGTCGGCCATCTTCCACGGCAGCGGCCCGACAATGGCCCACTGTTTCACGAAACCGAGTTTCGCGGCCAGTGCCGGGCCGTCCTTCATGGTGGCCAGAGCGGCCATGGTCTGCTGGACGGCTTCGGGCGTGTTCAATTTGCCCAGGACTTCGTTGAGGAGTTTCTCGCCCTGTTCCTGCTGTCCCGCTTCGATGGCGGTCTTGGCGATGCCGATCATGCTTCCTGTCGGGATGGTGTTCAACTCACCCTTGTTGAGCATATCCATGACCAGATCGAAGGCTTCCGGAACCGGGTACTTGCGGATGCCCTCCATGCCGATTGCCTTCAGGTCCGGATCGACCGCGTTGCGGTAAAGCGACACATAGGCACGACCGGCGGCCTCGGGCTTGTTCTGTTCGCTCAAGTCGTCGGCATAGCGTTTCACCCACCCCTCGACCAGCGGCTTTTCCTGCTCTCCGGCAGTCTCCAGGGCCTTTGCAAGCAACGGTGCCGCTTCCGGCAGACCGCTCAGGCTCAGTCCCTTCAGCGCCGCCATGCGCAGCGCGGCGTCTTCCGATGCCGCCTGTTCGGTCAGCAGCGGCAGGAACATAGGGTCGCGCCGCGCACCGATGTTTTCGATCAACCCGGCCTGCATGTCCGCAGGCAGCTTCTGCCACACGGCAAGCAGGGCCAGATTCGCGGCATGCCCGGTAAGACTGGACAGGGCATTGAGAATGGGGGAGGCCACCCGCCCGCCATCGGGACCGTTCAGCGCCGTGATGAAAAGGGGGATGGAGGATTCATCGCCAAAGCGTCCCAATCCCGCAATCGCGCCGCTCTTAATAACGGTGTCGGGCGCGTTTTCGAGAATTCGCTTGTATGCGGCGGCGGCGATTTCCCATTTGCCGCCCTGGCGCGCCACGGCATCCGCGTAGCGCAAGCCCGCATCCCACGCCTCAAAACTGCCGGTCTCATCCGCTTTCTCTATCACGCCAACCAGCAGCGGCTCATATTCCGGATTGGCCGTCTCGGCCAGCAG
>CAZOMH010000919.1:0-1839 GCA_964580415.1 uncultured Nitrospirales bacterium | reverse complement strand
TCCTCGCGGACGCTCTGGATGTACCCCTGGAAGTCGCGCATGGCGCGCAGGAAGATCTTGGCATACTCGGGGAATTTCTCGGGACCAAGCACCACGAGGGCTATGACCGCGATGAGCAGCATCTCGCTGAAGCCAATACTCTCAAACATTCAGCTTTTCCCTCACGGCTGCACTTCGGTGGTGCGGTTCTTCCGGTAAACCACGAAATAGGACATCCAGATGCTCGCCTCGTACAGGAGCAGAAGCGGAATGAGCATAATCATCATCGAAAGCGGGTCGGGCGGCGTGAGAAACGCAGCCGCGACGGACAGGCACACGATGACCACCTTCCGGTGCGTCCGCAGGGTCTGGGGCGTCAGCAGGTCCAGATAGACCAGGACCAGCACGACCATGGGAAACTGGAAGGCAATCGCAAACCCGGCAAGGCATTTGACGATGATCGTCAGGGTCTCGTCGAGCCGGAGCTGAATGGTCACCCATTGGGGCGTCCACTCCAGCAGATATGGAAGGACCAGCGGGAATATGCCGAAATAGGCCACCGAGACACCCAGCACACCCAGTCCAGCACAACCAAAGAGAAGGGTCTTGACCAGTTTTCGCTCGCTGGCCTTTAATCCGGGAAAGATGAAAGCGCACAACTGCCACAGGATGAAGGGGAACGCAAAGACCAAACCGCCGTAGGATGCTATTTTCAGCTTAACCTTGATCGGTTCGAAGGGGTTCAGCACGGTCCAGTTAAAAGGACGGGCCTCGGAGGTGCCCAACAGGGTTTTTCGTGCGGCGGGTAAGGCCGCGGCCTTATCCCCCTCCGCGACCGCGGCGGGCGCCTCACCCACCGGCCCGGCGGCTTTTGCCGCAGGTGTGGCGGCAACGGTTCCCGATGCGGCGGCAAGCGCAAGCATGGGTTTCAACGGCTGCACAATGATATTAAGGAGCGGGTCGGAGAAAGCGAAACAAAGAACCGCCGAAACGGCCAGGGCGATCATGGACCGGATGAGGCGGTCACGCAGTTCACCGAGATGCTCGGTGAAAGTCATCCTCATTTCTTCTTCGGTCATAAGCCGACGTCCTGTTGGGTATGATCAGGCGGCTCAGTGATGAACCCGGCCCGGCATTCTCCCCGCGCGCATGCGGCTGGAACAACGGAAACGCGGTTGCGCGCGGTGATCAGTCTGACTGCTCTCCGGACGCAGCCGTTTCAACGGTCCCGTCCACCATCTCTTTGATCGCCTTGCCGGGCTTGAAAGAAACCACCCGCTTGCGCTGGATGGGTACGGCATCGCCGGTGCGCGGGTTTCGCCCGGTGCGCGCATTTCTCCGCTTTGTCTCGAAGACGCCGAAATTGCGGATTTCCAGCCGATCACCCTGCGCCAGCGCCTCCAAGATGCTGTCGAGCGTGGTCTGCACCACCATCGCCACCTCGTTCTGGGTATAACCCAACCGTTCAGCGACGTCTATGACAAGTTCCCGCTTGGTCAACGCAAGCTCCTCGCGACTCCGTCCAATGGGTATTGCCGGTCCCGCCCCAAGAAGACGGCGCGGGGCGGAATACCGGGGTCACTGGGTGGGCACTGTGGGATTCATGCCCAGCGCGCTCTTGTACATGTCGGCAATGCCGAACAGGTTCAGGTAGAACACCACGCCAAGGGCCACGATAACAATCGCAATAATCAGAAAGGTCTTCTTGTTGGGGTCCATCGGACCGCCGCCGCCGCCGCCGCCGCGGGCGCCCGCCATCATGTCCTGCGTGGCTATGAAGACGCGCTCGCCCCGTTCCGCGCGGGCTTTCTTGTCCTCAATGACACCCAGGGTCTCATTGATGGAAATGAACGCGCGGTG
>CAZOMH010000918.1:0-1842 GCA_964580415.1 uncultured Nitrospirales bacterium | reverse complement strand
TGCCGCGCACGCGCTCCAGCGGTGTTATCAGAAGCAGGGCATCGAATCAGCCCGGCTCGATCCGACGTGCGACGGCTATTGCTTCTGGACGATCGTCGATGTCCTTTTCCGGGCCCAGGGGCTTTTCGACCCCTTTTGGCAACCGAAACCCGGCGGGTTCACGCCAGAGGAGTTCCGGATATTCAACAGCCCCACAGCGATTCTCAAACGTGCCGACGGGCAGCCCTTCGTGGCCGTAGCCGGGCAAACACTGAAAGAAAGTTTGTGGGTCTCGCATTTCGGCGAGGAGGACGTGAAGGACGCAAAGCTGGTTTGGACTTTGTGTGCCGGTAAGGAAACGCTGGCTTCGGGCAGTCTGGAAACCGGTGCTGTGGGTGTAGGCACGGTTCGCGAAATCTCCCCGTGGTCGTTCACGGTTCCCCCGCTGGTGCGGCCTGTTCATGCCGTGCTTGAAGCAAAACTGGTAGGGACGGAAACGTTTGCCACCAATCGGTGGGACTTCTGGCTTTTTCCGAAGCGTGAGCCGAAAGACGGTCCCTGTATGGCGGCGACGCGGGACGTTTACCCCGCGCTTGCCGTGCGCTTCCCCGGGCTTGCCCGTATTGGGACGCCGGAGGGTGACGCGGCACAGGTTCTCATCGCGTCGGAAAATGATCCCGAAGCTTTGGCAAGCCTTTCGGCTGGACGGCGGGTGGTGTTGCTCGACCGGTGCAAGGCGCCCGACAATGTGCAGCTTGGCTGGTGGTTGCTCGGCAATCAGATGGGCACGGCCATGGCACACCATCCCGTGTTCGCCGGTTTTCCCCACGATGGCACACTCTCCCCGCTTTGGTTCCGTATCGTCAAACGGCCGGATCTTCTTCAGCCTGACAACGGGTTCTGCGGTGCCGAACCGCTCATGGTGGGCGAAGGGATTGACGGTTACTCGCTTTACTTGTGCCAGGCGCGCGTCGGCAAGGGACGGCTGATCCGCGCCTGCGGGCTGGATGTGTTGACGGACACACCCGAGGGTATGTGTCTGTTGGATGCGATACTCGCGTATGCGCGGTCCGAAGCTTTCTCGCCGGAGGCGTCGCTGGATGAGGAGCGCTTGGCCAGGCGATGGAAGAGGCAGCGACAGATTTTTTGCGGGCTGAACGGTTGGGCACGCACGCTGGAGGCCGATGACCTTCGCCCAGGACAATATTTTTTCGGCGCCGCGAAAAGCCGTGTCATGAGTCTGCCCGGGGGAAAGAAGAAGCTGGCATGGGAAACCCTGCCGGTATCGGCAGACGAGACGGGGGCGACGGTCACATTCCGCTGGCTTCATGTGACGGACATGAGCGTTTGGAACACAAAAGTGACGGCACCAATTAAAATGCTTTTGGACGAAACGGCCGTTCTGACGTTTACCGCGGACATTCTCAG
Source organism: uncultured Nitrospirales bacterium (assembly GCA_964580415.1). Classification (GTDB taxonomy): domain Bacteria; phylum Hydrogenedentota; class Hydrogenedentia; order Hydrogenedentales; family CAITNO01; genus CAITNO01. The sequence continues at coordinate 435 of CAZOMH010000918.1, read as the reverse complement.
GAAGGAGTGGACGGTACGCGAAGGGGATGCCGTTCTGACGTTCAGCGGCCTGGATTTCACACAAAACTCGATCACCGGGGTCATGGAATTGACTGTGCCGCAGTCACGGGTACGGACGGGGGTTGCCAGCCTCATCCGACTGGTGGCGGAACGGCCCACAGAGGGGCAGTTGTCAACAGGGGTGATTGAGGTCAACACGGCAACCTTCCGGCCATTCACAGATCCCCATAAAAAGGATTCGGTCATGGTCAAAGACCTCCTTCAGAGAGTGTCTGCCGACCGCATCCGCCGCAGTGGCCAACTTTGAAATGGCGGATTATGTTGACGAATCAACCACTACCGTTCCAAATGCAAACACACAGGATTGCCTCGATCGACGTCTTCCGGGGTTTGACCATGCTCGTGATGCTTTTTGTCAATGACATCGGCGACATC